>CANCFZ010000017.1 GCA_947377425.1 Flavobacteriaceae bacterium | reverse complement strand
GGTAAACTTTCTAAAGTTGGTTTCGTATTAATCTTGGCTTCAATAGGTTCTACAGAATCAGAGATTCCAATGGCGTCTATTTGTTTCTGTCCAGGCAATAAAGCAAAATTAAATTCCACCTTAACCGAAACCACTCCTGAAACGGCATTATCTAAAACAGCATATTCAATTCCTGGATTGAATACATTGGGAACTTCACTTACTTTTCTTCTTTTTCTACCAAAATAATACGCTCGATCACCTTGCAATGTCGCTTTATATCTTGGTGTTTTATAATCGGGTTTTCGCGACCAAACGGTTTCATAATGTTCACCATCAGTAGATGTAGCTATTTTTACTACACAACCTGCATTCAGGTTTTCAAAAACTGCTACTTGTTTTACTGTTTGAGGTCTTTCAAATCCTACTTCTACTACTTCTCTTCCGTCGAGTGCGTTCTTTGGAGTCCATGCGTTTCCGCTATAACCACCTTGTGGAAAAACATCGGGTTTCCCTAAAATTCTTTTGATTCCGAATTGCTTTCCTCCTAAATCTGAAGAATATTTAATCACTTTAAAAGCCCATTGTATTTGTTGCGCATTTGCGGAACTTAGCGCAAATAATATAGCGAATAGATATATGTATTTTTTCATAATAAATCTTTTTAAAAAAATGGGCTGCAACAAAGTCACAGCCCAAACAACAAAGTGTAATAACCTCTAATTATTTACTTTGATTTTTTCTACTTTTTTGCCTTTGAAGGCATAAATAAATTCTCCATCGTCTGAAATATCAATACCGTCACCATATTTTGGACTTCCTCCTTTTCCTTTTGATTCGACTGATCCTTTGGTTTCTCCGTTTGTCATATCAATTCCATAAATGATGTTTTTGCTGTTTCTTTGATCTCTCAAAAAATAATTTCCTCCTATTTCATAGAAATAATCTACACCTCTAATTTTATCTGTAGCATAAGCTCGCGTTCCATCTTTCTTGTTGTAAGCAGCTAATCCTTTTTCTGAAAGTACAACTACTTTTTCTCCAAAATCAATTACATCTGATGCTTTTCCTACTCCTGCATCATTATGTTTTACATCAAACAATTGTTTTCCGGAAGCAATATCATAACCATAAAACTCATCACCATCACCAACAAAAACAGTTTTATTATTATTATCAATAATTAAATCTGTAATACGTTTGTCAAATTTTTCCGAACGCCATGCTGTTGTTCCATTTTTGTCGTCTAATGATAATACACTATTTTTTTGTGCTTTATAATCCCAGTATACATAAGGAACCATAACTCTTCCACCACCATAACCCGCAGATTCTGATCTATATTCTTGAACTTGTACTTTACCTCCTACTTGCAACATAATTTTATCACCTGTTTTGTAGATGTTTGGCATACAAAAGGCGCCTGTAATCTTTTCGGAAGCCCACAACAATTTACCAGATTCTAAATCATGTTTTTCAACATACTTAGTTCTATCTCTTGTTCCTAACATTACGATGTAAACCGCATCATCTGTAAACAATGGATCTGCTAAAGTTCTATAGTATTTTTTATTTCTACTGTTCGAGAACATACCGCTACCGCCTCCCATGTCATTTTCATAAGTAGCTTCCCATAGTTTTTGTCCGTTATCGGTATTGTATACTTGCAATCCGTCTAGATACATAAAGATTTTATTGCCTCTAATCCACAAATCCAAAATAGCTCTTCTAGTAACCAATTCTTTTTCAATTGTTCCTGTAAAAGTAGCATCCCACAAAACATCACCATTAGCTGCATTGATTTTTACCAATTGGTTTTTAAATCCTGCAAACAATGCTCCCAAAGCAGTTGGTTTGAAGTTAACCATTACAATCTCGTTTCTTTTTGCATCATAAACATACTTACCAACACCACCTTTAAAACGGTTGGTTTCCCATATTTTTTCTCCAGTATTTGCTTTTACCAATATCACTGATGCTTTTTGCGAGATTAAAAACGCATCCAATTCAGCTATATACTTTACCGTTTCTAGTTCGCCTTCATCGCTGCCTTCTTCGGCTTTAGTGCCTTTTTGAATTAAATTCTGATACAACTCAGAGTTCCATAACTCTTTTCCAGTAGCAATATCAATTACGGCAACACGGTCAGTTCCCATACTTCGAGCATCAAAAAGGAATAAATAACCGCCTTTTTCTTTCCAAATAACATATTGGTATTCGCAGTTGTTGGTTTTGTTGGTAGTGATTTTTTTATAATCACCGCTCCAAATAACTTTTCCGTTTCCGTCTAAAACCGATGCCGAATTATCGTCGGTGCCAATAATGTAATTTCCATCGGCACTAGCCAAAGCCAAACGTGTTGCTTTGTTATCAAATTCAGACTCCCAAGAAGTAGCAAAACTTCCCGATTTCTTTCCTGCTCCCGATTTGCCTTTTACTTTATCTAAAAGCTTCCCAAACTGAGCATGGGTTGGTAATGTTGCCATCATACAGATAGTCAACATTAAAATGGATAATTTTTTCATTGTTTAATAATTTTGAGGTTCTTTGTAAAGGGTTAAAATGTAATAGTATAGCGTATTTTGTAGCGCTGTTGTTTTTCGAGTTTGAATTGGAATTTATGTTCTAAAATGTAATTAGACATAAAATTGATGAAGTCAATGTTCTTGATATCACTGTCTAATTTGAAGAATGAAGACACTTTGCCATTTTGAACCACGCCTATATCTACGACCATAGTTCCTTTGACGTCGGCAAACTTTTTGTTTTTCTTTTTGGTGAATTCTTGCGATTGGAATACTTCGTTTACTTCTTTAGTTACCATTTCGGTCACGGCATCCTCGTCGGTAAGCACTGGTTTTTGTGCTTGTACTGATGGCACTATAAGTAATAAAAAAGTTAATCCTAAAATGATTCTTATACTTCGCATGATTACTGTGTTTAAAGTTACAAGGCAAACTTATAACTTAAAACAAGTGAAGGAAATACGACAAAATACGTATTTTAATAGATGGAATTGTTGAACAGAGTTACACTAAAAACTAACGAATGGCAATTTAACTTGCAGTTGCGCTATTTTTTCCTTTAAGTTGGCTAAGAATTTTTGGTGGCTTTCTGAAAGTGGATTGAATGGTTTGTGGTGTAAGGCTTTCTGAATATCGCATACTTGTTGCATGGTGGCAAACTCGTTTTCTGAAATGTAGTTTTCAAAAAACTGAATCCAGATATAATCTATTGCGGTTTGGTTAGGATGCAGCATATCTTCAGCATAAAATCGATAATCACGCAACTCATCCATCATGATTTCATAGGAAGGAAAATAGTTAGAAGATGGAAGTTGGGAGACGGAAGAATGTATTGCTGTAATCAAATGGGCTTTGCTTCTTTGGTTTTCTATAAATCCGTCTTTGATGTGACGCACTGGCGACACTGTGAAGATGAAATTACAATTCGGATTTACTTTTTGAATTAAATTAATGGTGTTTTGAATTGATTTTTGAATTACCTCAACAGATAGAATTTCTTTGTCGAATTGGTTTTGGGGTACTTTATGGCAATTGGCAACGACTTCTTTGGTTGTTTTTAAGTGGTAAACCCACGACGTTCCGTAGGTTAGAATAATATGTGTGGCTTCGGTTAGTTCACTTCTAAAATGATGCAATAGCTTATTTAGATTTTCTAATAGTAACTCGGATGAAGTGTTGCTTAACTCCGAATGAACTTCGTAGCAATGCCAATGTTCGTTATGGAAGAAAATGTCTTTATCTGTAAATTCTATTTTATGGACGGCTCTATTGATAAGTTTTTCAATAGCTACTGGATTAAAGATAATACCAAACGGATTGGTGCTGTTTTGAAACTTGAAATACGCCAACTTTGCACCCATATTTTCAGCAAAGCACGAACCTAATGATATGATTTTTGAGGCATATGTTATAGGCTGTTGCGACTTTGCAATTGGAATTTTGGTAGTGAAGTTCATAAATGTGTTTTGTTTTACAAATATATTTATTTAGCAATACAAATCAAAAAAGCATTTTTGGAGTTTACACAAAATTCCGTGCAGTCTCGCAACAGACAATCCAGAATTTATTTGAATTTCAAAATTTTTATATATTTGATAAAAATATCGGGTCAACAAAACATGAGCAAAACATAAAATTAAAACAAACAAAAATGAAAAAACTAGTACAACTTTTTGCGCTTTTATTAGTGCTATCATCACAAATATCTTGCGCTCAAGCAAACAAAGAAACAGTAGACAAAAAAAACAAAAAAATAGTTGTCGATTTCTACCAAAGACTATTTGGAGATAAAGACATAACCGCAATCGACGATTATCTAGTAGAAAATTACATTCAGCATAATCCTGGAGCATCCGATGGAAGACAAGCTTTAAAAGACTTTTTTATGAAATTAATCTCAAATCAACCAAAAACAAAAATAAATTTCCTAAAAGTTGTTTCTGATGGTGATTTAGTTGTTTTACACATGAAAGTAAAAAGTTTTATTTCTGGAAACGATGCCTCATTAATAGATATTTTCAGAGTAAAAGATGGCAAAATTGTAGAACATTGGGATATCATACAAGATGTGCCAGAGAAAGCGGCAAACGCTCACCCAATGTTTTAAAACAATAATCTGTTTTTTCACTAAGCGCTACATCGATTATGTCATTCATCGATTATAGTTAATTTATCATTTATTCTAGTTGAAAAAATAGTATGTTTACAAAAACAATGCTTGACATAAAGCCCTAACACTATTATGCCTAACACAAAAAACAAAATAAAAAGTTCGAGTAAATTATCCTCTTTTAAAATTGTTTTACTCTATGCTGTCGTCAGTGCTATCTACATATACACTTCCGATTATTTTCTAAAAATATTTGTTACAAACATTGAATTACTCACTAAACTTCAAACCTACAAAGGCTTTGGGTTCATATTAATTACAGCAACACTACTATACATACTAGTCAAAAAAAATATTGACACAACAACCTCAAGCTATCAACAAATTATTGATGTAAAACAAATATCAGACAATCAACTGATAAAATCACAATCCGAATACATGTCGCTATTCAATCACAGCCCATTACCAATGTGGCTTTTTGATGTAGAAACACTCCAATTTTTGTTGGTCAATAACCTAGCTTGCAGCATATATGGATTTACACACGAAGAATATTCGTCAATGACACTAAAAGACATCCGTCCTCCAGAAGACATTTCTTTAATGAACGAAGTACTTTCTGCCTGTTTTAAAAATGAGCACTATGCACCACAAAACATTGTAAGACATAGAAAAAAAAATGGAGAGATCATTCAAGTAAAAGTAGAAACCACCTTTGTCATTTTTGAAGAAAAAAAAGTTATCCTAGCCTCGGCTGTTAACGTCTCAGTAGAAATGGACATACAAAACAAACTAATGGAATCTAATTCCAAACTGCAATTAGCTAGTGAGATAGCCAATTTAGGATATTGGACTAACGATTTTATTAAATCAGAAATTCAATGGTCTGACGAAGTTTACAAAATATTTGAACTCAACCCACAAACGTTTGAATTAACCATTAACAATATTAAAAACTGCTTTCATCCCGACGACCAAATAGAGTTCAATCCAAATTTGAATACCAATTTTGAAGACAAAACAATTAAAGAAAGTGAGCGAAGAATAATAACTGGATCAGGCAACATTAAGTGGATCTTAGAACGTATAAATTTAATTAAAGACACTAACGGCAAACCTATAAAATTAGATGGTATTGTTATAGATATTACAAAAAGAAAACTTCACGAACAAGAAATTTCGGAAAGCAATGAACGCTTCAAAATAATAGCCAAAGCAACCATAGAAGCCATAATAGATTGGGACATTAAGAATGACAAAGTAATTTGGGGAGAAGGTTTTCATACCATATTCGGTTATGATCTTAGTGAGTACAACAATAATTTATGGTCAAACAATATACATCCAGAGGATAGAGAAAAAGTATTAGAAGATTTAAATAAAATACTTGAAGATTCAACAAAAGAACATTTTAATGCCGAATTTAGATTTTTAAAAGCAAATGGCGATGTTACTTATGTACAACACAAAGGGATTTTGATAAGAGATGCTAACGGTAAAGCAATAAGAGGATTAGCAGCAATGTTTGATTTAACCGAATCATTAGATAAGATGCGAAAAATTAAATCACAAAACAAAGCATTAAAAGATATTGCTTGGACACAATCTCACATTGTAAGAGCACCACTTGCAAATTTACAAGGATTTATCAGCCTCTTAAAAGACAATATCAATTCAGGAGTAACAGATGATAAACTCATTGACTACATTACTGATTCAGCACTAAAACTTGATGAAATTATTCGGGATATAGTTAATAAAACAAGAGATATTGATGACTTATAACATTGTTTAATAGCTTCTTAGCGACTCAACAAAAAAGAAGTGTCAACTTAATTTAATTAATTATAAGAAAGCTGCGACTTAACGTGGTTAGCTTGCTCTTCAAAGAAAGACTTTTCAGAAGTAATAACAGTAGGATAACCCGCATCGTCATATTGATTAGCACTAACATAAAGCACCACCGATGATTCAATTTGGTCTGAATCTAAATGCTCTACTCTGCCTTCTTCTTGAGTTCTTGTAATAGTATTTACAGAAACAAATTTAAAGTTATCCAACAATTTAGAATAACCAACAATATTTCCCAACGGATTGTTTTTAGAATCATATTGATAACTCACAATTTCTTTAGACACAATGGTACTAGCAGTACCACCTTTAGTACGCTCATCTCTAACAAGATTACCATTCTGGAAAAACATCTTTCCATTGTAAACGGTAATCAAATTATGGTTGGCATCAATAGTTAATCGCTCATACAAAACAGTTCCATCATCATTATGAGTGAAATTCATAACATAATTATCCGATGAAATTATTTTTACCAACTGACCATTAGTATAATAATAATCTAAAATATTTTGAGTTTGATTTACATTATTCACGGTAACAATTTTAGTAATTAAATCATTTGAATAAGTAAATATCGAATGTTTACCAGCACCATCAATGCTAACAATTTTATTAGCATCATAAGTAAATATAGTTGATGCAACAGAACCATCTGCAGCAACATCTACCAATTTAGTAAGCAACTTATTTTGATAAACAGCAGCACCTTCATCTTTAGAACAAGAGCAAAGAGTTAAAAACAAAACAGTTGAGAATAAAAACAATTGGGCAGTTCTATTCGTCAATTTGTGACGTAGGTTGTTAAGTATGTTATTCATATTAGTGGGGCTAAGATTTGAATGTGAAGTAAATGTATATAAACACAACCAAACAAAAAACATTTTCCGATATAAAGCTAATATATCTGTTATACAGCATTTTCACCTAATAAATAGTAATAAAAAATTCATTAGTTATCATTGCAAATCTATTCACTACTTTTGCATTTCCTTTAAAAATAAATTTAAGTATGAAACTACTATATTCTTATATAATCAAACACAAAATGCTGCTATTTTTAGCCTTAATTATGGCGGCAATAAACATTTGCTTTAGTTTATCCGATTCTGTTATAACTGGAAAATTGATGCAACACTGCGGTGTTGAATTATATAAATTTAAAGGTAATGAAATTGGTTTTTTCAAAGAACTTTCATTCTGGCTAGGATTATCACTTGGGGCTGCGATGATTTCGAGAATTACCAAAAATTTTCAAGATTATTTTACCAATATTGTAATTCAACGAACAGGCGCTCAAATGTATACGGATGGAATTAAAAAATCACTCGATTTACCATTTGAAGAATTTGAAGACCAAAGAAGTGGCGAAACATTAAGCAAACTACAGAAAGTGCGTTTGGATTCGGAAAAATTGATTACGCTTTCTATTTCATTGATATTTCAAACCATTATTGGATTTATATTTGTAATAATTTATGTCTCTCGAATTGATTATCGAATTTCAATTATATTTTTAATAACTGCTCCAATTATTGCTTTAATAAGTTCTTATTTAGGGAAAAAGATAAAAGTAGTTTCACGCAAAATTGTTAATCAAACCAATGCTTTAGCAGGTTCAACAACCGAAAGTTTAAGAAATATCGAATTGGTGAAAAGTTTGGGATTGACCTACCAAGAAGAAAAACGTTTAAATTTAAACACTTTTAAAATCCTACAATTAGAACTGGAAAAAATCCGCTTCATTAGAAGTTTGAGTTTTATTCAAGGAACTACAGTTCATTTTTTGAGAACTTGCGTTGTTTTTACTTTGTATTATTTTTTATTCGGACAAAAAATTATCGTTGGTGATTTACTAACAATGGTATTCTTTACGTTTTTTATTTTTGGACCATTACAAGAATTAGGAAATTTTATTATTGCGTTGAATGAAACCAAAGTTTCTATGGAAAATTTCAAAGCTTTACTAAATGCCCCAAAGGAATTTCGTCCAAAAAACCCAGAACATGTTGGAGCTATTCATTCATTACTTTTTTCAAATGTTAGTTTTAAACACAAAACTGCTAATTATAAAGCGGTAGAAAACATTAATTTTGAAATTAAACAAGGACAAACAATTGCTTTTGTTGGCCCATCAGGTTCAGGAAAAACAACTTTGGTAAAATTATTGGTAGGATTATATCCACCAGAAGAAGGAAAAGTATTGTACAACAACATTGATTCTTCCAAAATAGATTTATTGGATTTGAGAAAACAATTGGGATTTGTAACGCAGGATGCGCAACTATTTTCAGGAACTATTCGTGAAAATTTATTATTTGTAAAACCATCGGCTACCGATGAAGAATTGTATGATGTAATGAAAAGAGCTAGTTGTGAAAACCTACTAAAACGTGCCGAAGATGGATTAAATTCTACCATTGGCGAAGGCGGAATTAAAGTTTCTGGAGGCGAAAAACAACGATTATCTATTGCACGAGCGATATTAAGAAATCCAAATTTATTAATTTTTGACGAAGCTACTTCGGCTTTAGATTCTATTACTGAAGAAGAAATAAATGCAACAATCAGAAATATATCCGACCAAAACAGAATTACAGTTTTGATTGCACACCGATTATCAACAGTAATGCATGCCGATAAAATTTTCGTATTAGAACAAGGAAAGATTATTGAGCAAGGAAAACATGAAGAATTACTTCTTGAAAAAGGTTTGTATTATGCTATGTGGCGTCAACAGATTGGTGAGAGAAAGTAGGGATTTATTTAATTATTCTAAATAAATAACCCTGTCAGAATTTAAAACTCTAACAGGGTTTAACCTAAATAAAACTTTATTTTATTTCACAAAATCAACAGCTTTCTCCAAAGCTTCTTTAATTCCGTTTACATTTTTTTTTCCTTTTCCAGATGCGAAAAACGGCTGTCCACCACCATTCAACCAATATGATTAGTGATATTAATAAAAAAAGAGTTACTCTTTATAGATATATTGGAAATAACCTAAATCAAAAATTGTGGTTTCGTTGCCATCCGATGAAATATAAGATGGTTTACCATTTGAATCATAAAAATAATCATAATCTACTATTCCTGATTCATTTAGATCATCTATGATTACTTTATTGCAATTATGCATATTTCCGATTTGATGAAATTCACTAATTAAAACGCCATTAAAACGATGGATATTCAATTTACTATAACCCATAACTTGATTCATTGGATTAATACTCGAATCATATTCATATTGTATAGTTGAAATATTTGAATTTAAATTAATTTCTGATTTAACTACTTCTCCATTTGAAAAATAAAGTGTGTTTGAAAAATTAAATGTATCCTGCAAAATTAAATTTCCGTTAAAATTATTAATTAAAACAGTTCCATCTAAATTGTAAATTAATTCGGTTCTATATCCTAAATTATAAGAGTAATACAATGTTTTAGTAGCAACTAAATCACTATTTGAATTGTATTCAAAAGTTTCTTTTGATACTAAATTTTGAGTAGTATCATATATTTCAATATCGGTAATTAAATCTCCTGTATAAATATATTTTTTGATTTGGTCACCACCTACAATTTTTAATAATTTAGTACCCGAATAAAAATAATCATAAGTAACAAGTCCACCTAAATTTGAATCTCTAACTTGTTTTAAAAAACCAACAGGTACGTTTTGCTGCTCAACATCATCATTATTATTAGAACAAGATAACAAGATAAAGACACTCAATAAAAACATTATTTTTCTCATAATCTAATCGTTTAATTAACAACAAATTAAGTAAAAAAAAAGAGGAAAACAAAATTTTTCCGCTTTTTTTTACTTTACAAACTCAACCACTTTCTCCAAAGCTTCTTTAATTCCGTTTACATTTTTTCCTTTTCCAGATGCGAAAAACGGCTGTCCTCCACCATTTCCGTCAATATATTTTCCTAATTCTCTAATTACATTTCCAGCGTTTAAAGATTTTTCAGCAACTAATTCTTTTGAAATATAACAATGAATATTTGGGGTATTATCTTCAACAGAAGCTAAAAATACGAATGAATTAGGTTTGAAACTTCCAATTGCTTGCGCTAAATCTTTAGTCGAACTCATAGACAAATCAACTTGTTTTGCTAAAAAATTAATTCCGTTTATTTCTTGAAAATCATCTAACAAAGTATTCTTCAATCCGTCAATTTTTTCATTTAATAATTGTTCGATTTGTTTTTTCAACTTTGTATTGTCATCTTGCAATGAAGTAACCGATTTTAAAATATCTTGCGGATTTTTCAAAGTTTCCTTGATTTCTGCTAAAGTTGTTTCTTGATTTTGATAAAAATCTTTCACAGCATCGCCAGTAATTGCTTCAATACGACGAATTCCTGCCGCAACTGCTCCTTCAGAAATGATTTTGAAATACCAAATTTCAGAGGTATTTTTCACGTGAATTCCACCACAAAGTTCTTTGCTTTCGCCAAATTCTATCATTCGAACAGAATCACCATATTTTTCTCCAAACAAAGCCATCGCACCTTTATCTAGCGCTTCTTTTATCGGAATATTTCTGTGTTCTACCAATTGCAATTGTGCTTCGATTTGCTCATTTACACTTGCTTCTACTTGACGTAATTCGTCATCAGAAACTTTAGAAAAATGCGAGAAGTCAAAACGTAAATAATTTGGATTTACCAACGATCCTTTCTGTTCAACATGCGTTCCTAAAATGTTTCTCAAAGCTAAATGCATCAAATGAGTAGCCGAGTGATTTTTGGAAGTTGAAGTTCTTAAATTAGTATTTACTTTGGCTACAAATCCAGCTTCAATATTCTCTGGAAGTTGTTTTGCAAAATGTAATATTAAATTATTTTCTTTCTTAGTATCAATAATATCAATCGTTTCGTTTGCAGAAACTAGCGTTCCTTTATCACCAACTTGTCCTCCACCTTCAGGATAAAAAGGTGTGTTGTCTAAAACTATTTGATATAAAATTCCATCTTTTTTAGAATCTACTTTACGAATACGAGTGATTTTTACTTCGTTTTCTGTTTTGTCATAACCAACGAATGTTTCTACATTTCCAGGAATTAAAACCGACCAATCTTCTGTTGAAACTTCTGATGCTGCGCGAGAACGTGTTTTTTGTTTTTGTAATTCTGATTCAAAATCTGATTCGTTAAACGAGAATCCTTTTTCTTTCAAAATTAAAGCTGTTAAATCTTTTGGAAATCCGAAAGTATCATACAATTCGAAAACTTTTGCTCCAGAAACTTCTTCTCCAGATGTTTCAACAACCACTTTATCCAATAATTGTAAACCTTGATCTAAAGTTCTTAAAAACGAAGCTTCTTCTTCACGAATAACATTAGTAACCAATTGCTGTTGTGATTTAATTTCAGGGAAAAATTCGCCCATTTGATTTGCCAAAACTTCTACCAATTTATTGATAAAAGGTTCTTTGGTATTCAAAAATGTAAATCCGTAACGAATAGCACGACGTAAAATTCTACGAATTACATAACCCGCACCAGTATTGGATGGTAATTGTCCGTCTGCAATAGCAAACGCAACTGCACGAACGTGATCTACAATTACACGAATAGCAATGTTAGTTTTGTTTTGGTCTTCAGAAATATTTTTTATTTCGTTTGATGTATATTTCAATCCTGTGATTTGCTCAACTTTTTCAATAAGTGGCGTAAAAACATCGGTGTCATAATTGGAAGTTACATTTTGCATTGCCATACACAAACGCTCAAATCCCATTCCGGTATCCACGTGTTGTGCTGGTAATTTTTCTAACGAACCATCAGCTTTTCGGTTGAATTCCATGAAAACATTATTCCAAATTTCAACTACTTGCGGATGATCGGCATTTACTAAACTTCTTCCAGAAACTGCTGCTCTTTCAGCATCGGTTCTTAAATCGATATGAATTTCGGAACATGGACCACACGGACCTTGATCGCCCATTTCCCAAAAATTGTCTTTTTTATTTCCAAGAATTATTCGGTCTTCTGGAACGTATTGTTTCCAAATATCCCATGCTTCTTGGTCGAAAGCAACATTTTCGGCAGGATTTCCTTCAAAAACCGAAACATACAAACGGTCTTTGTCCAATTTTAAGACTTCGGTTAGAAATTCCCAAGCCCAATCCAATGCTTCTTTTTTGAAATAATCGCCAAACGACCAGTTTCCAAGCATTTCAAACATAGTGTGATGATAAGTATCAAAACCCACATCTTCTAAATCGTTGTGTTTTCCTGAAACACGAAGACATTTTTGCGTATCGGCTATACGTTTGCTTTTGGGAATTCCATTTCCTAAAAAGTATTCTTTGAACTGTGCCATTCCTGAATTGTTAAACATCAAAGTTGGATCGTCTTTTAGTACGATTGGTGCCGATGGAACGATTAAATGTCCTTTGCTTTCAAAGAAATTAAGGTATGCTTTACGAATGTCTTGTGATTTCATTATACTTATTATATTTTTTTTAACCACATAGAAACATAGTTTTGATACTTTTTAAAAGTCGTTTCACTTTTCAATAGTAAACTATAGTTTCTATAAAGTCTTTATTTTTATTTATTATTCTGATATTTTTTTTAATTCTTGTAATGCCAACGGAAATTTTTCATTCATATAACTTACATATTTATCAACGCAATCTGCTTCGGCAGTTACTATTGTTTTTGCGCCTTTTTCTTCCAATCTGTATATTTCAAAACTTCCTGTCCAACGCTCAGTTTCTGCATCAAGTGCCATTTCCTTAAAATCTGAAAGCATTCCGATATGGCTTAAAATCATCAGGTTATCTTTAGTCATATAGACAACATCACTGAACATTCCTTCGCCTTTTGGAGTCAGAAAATGAATTCTATTGCCCATTTCCATTTCTCCAATATAATAACTTCCTTCACAGAAAATTGTTGCCCATTTTGGATACAAATCTTTATCCCACATTTTATTCCATACATCACTTGCAGAAGCATTGATTTCTTGAGTAAAAATTAGTCTTTTAATGTTGTAAAGGTAATTTCTTAAACTGGTTTTTACTAATGCATTCCAACCCATTTCGTAATTGGCTGGTGCAAATTTTTCGCCACCATCAGCAAACGAATCTAAACCTTCATGAGTTAATGTAACTTCAACTTTTCCAGATTCTAATTCTTCAATAGTCCAAGTTACAATCGAACATCCTTTTGATTGCTCAGGATGCGTCCAAGTGTGTTGCAACATTTTGTTTTCTTCAAAATCTAAAACTTTACATTTATGAAAAAACTCTTTTCCATCAGGTTCGTAAAATGAAAACTCATTCCCAATTTCTAATTTAAAATTTGACAAATCAAAATACCAAACTTTCATTATTTCAGGATTCGTAATAGCTTCCCAAACCTTTTGTTTAGAAGTTTCAAAATTTGATGACACCTTAACTGTACTCATAAATCAGGGTTTAATATTTGATTTGAAAAATAAAACTAGATTAGTTTGAAACATTTCTTAAATTTGTTCGTATAACCATTGTTATTCTTAAAACGATTACAAAAATAGTATAATTTAAGAAATGTCGAAGAAAGTTAAGTATTATTACGACCCAGAAAGTCTAGCTTATCGAATAATTAGTCCAAAAAAGCGGAAAAAGTTTGGTTATGCGTTGTTATTTTTGATTGCGTCGGCTTTGTTTGGGTTTCTTTGTTTTGTTATTTTGATGAATACGCCTTATTTTGAAACGCCAAAAGATAAGATTCAGGCGCGAGAAATTGAGAATATGAAGTTGAGTTATGCAATTTTAAACAAAAAAATCGAAGATATTGATCAAGTAGCCTCCGATTTGGAAGATAGAGATAACAATTTATACCGTGTTTATTTTAACTCTGCTCCTATTTCAAAAGAAACTCGAAGAGGAATTATTGATAGAAAAAGATACAAAGAATTAGAAGGATTTAATAATTCTGATTTGGTGATTAATACGTCTGAAAAGGTAGATGGTATTTCGAAAGCATTGGCAGTTCAATCGAAATCATTGGATGAAATATTAAAATTAGCAAAGCAAAAAAACAAGCTATTGAGTTCGATACCAGCAATTCAACCTGTCAAAAATGAAGATTTAAAACACATGGCATCGGGTTTTGGTTACCGAAGTGATCCATTTACTAAAGCACGAAAAATGCACGAAGGAATGGATTTTACAGCTAAAACTGGAACTCCGATTTATGCAACTGGCGATGGAGTTGTTAAGAATGCTGACAATTCGCTTTCGGGTTTTGGAAATCATATTGAGATAAATCATGGCTATGGTTATTTGACTTTATATGGACATTTGAGCAAGTATAAAGTTCACGCTGGACAACGCGTAAAACGTGGTGATGTTATTGGATATGTTGGAAGTACAGGACGAAGTGAAGCACCACATTTGCATTATGAAGTTCATAAAGATGGAAAAGTGGTCAATCCAATTAATTTTTATTACGGAAATATTTCGGCGGCTGAATATGTTGCCATATCAAAAATAGCAAATCAAGAGAATCAATCATTGGATTAGGATAGAGACTCGATTAATAGCGTTTGTACAATTAAAAAGAAAATCAAAATTGGAGTTTGGAATTTATTAATTTGGAATTTAAAAATTATGCACATAGAATTATCAAAAGACAGATTATATTTTACTATTGGTGAAGTTGCTGAAGCGTTTAGTGTTAATGCTTCTTTACTACGGTTTTGGGACAAAGAATTCGATATTCTCAAACCAAAGAAAAATGCCAAAGGGAACCGAATGTTTACACAAGAAGATATAAAAAATCTATCATTGATTTATCATTTAGTAAAAGAGCGTGGTTTTACTTTGGAAGGTGCGAAAACGCATTTGAAAGAAGGTCAGAAAAAAACCCTTGATAAATTTGATATTATATCGAAGTTAGAGGGAATTAAAGCGGAATTAACTAATATTAAAAATCATCTTTAGGAATGATTTTTGCATAACAATAAATCAATAAACAAAAACAATAAATAAAATTTTAAAAACTAGAAATTATGAGAAAATTTTTGCCTTGGATAATCTTAGCTGCTGTAGTCTTAATAGGATACTCGTGGTTTAAAGGAATTAATAATACGGCAGTAACATTAAACCAAGATGTTGAAGAAGCTTGGGGGAATGTTGAAACCTCGTACCAAAGAAGAAATGATTTGATTGTTAATTTAGTAAAAACCGTTCAAGGAGCTGCTGAATACGAAAAAGGGACTTTGGAAGCTGTAATTCAAGCTAGAGCAAATGCTACAAAAACAGTTATTGACCCTAGCAATGTTACTCCAGAACAATTGGAAAAATTCAGTCAAAATCAAAGTGCGCTTTCGAGATTATTGGTGACTGTTGAAAGTTATCCAAGTTTGCAGGCTAATCAAGGATTTTTAAATCTTCAAACGGAACTAACTAGCACCGAAAATCAAATTCTTACAGCAAGAACTCGTTTCAATGAAGCTGTAAAACCTTATAATACACATATCAAAACGTTTCCAAATAGTTTATTTGCAGGTGTTTTTGGATTTAAAGAAAAAGCTTTTTTCAAATCGGTTGAAGGTGCAGATAAAGCTCCAAATGTAGAATTCAATTTTGATAAAAAAGAGACAAAATAATGTCTAAAGTAGAAGCCTTTTTATCTAAATCGGAAGAAGAAGACATTGTTGAAGCTATCCGATTGGCTGAAGAAAATACTTCGGGCGAAATCCGTGTACATTTAGAAAAAGAAACTTCCATTGCTCCAATTGATAGAGCAGTGGAAGTTTTCAATATGCTAAAAATGGAAAATACCAAAGACCGAAATGGTGTTATCATTTATGTGGCAATAAAAAGCAAACAATTTGCAATTTATGGCGATAAAGGAATCAATGAAAAAGTAGCCGATGATTTTTGGAACAGTACTAAAGATATTATGTTGAATCATTTTAAAAATGGTGAGAACAAACAAGCTTTGGTTGATGGTATTTTGAGTGCTGGTCAACAATTAAAACACCATTTTCCACATCAAGATGATGATGTAAACGAACTTTCTAACGAAATATCAAAAGGATAAATTATGAAAACTTCTAAACATAGAAATCCAAATTACAAATTGGTATTTCGATTTACTTTCTTGATGTTTCTTTTGGGAAGTAACTTAGTTTTTTCTCAATTTACAATTCCTGAAAAGCCTAATTTTCAAACTTCAGTTTATGATTATGCCAAGCTTTTAAGTGACAGTGAAAAATCACAATTAGAAGAAAAACTTATTAAATATTCTGATTCAACATCAACTCAAATTGTTGTAGTTACTATTGATGATCTTAAAAATGAAGACATTGATGTTTTGTCAACCAATTGGGCTCAAAAGTGGGGAATCGGTCAGGCCAAAGAAGATAATGGTGTGATGATTTTAGTTGCTAAAAATGACCGAAAACTAAGCATCAGACCTGGATATGGACTTGAAGATAAATTAATTGCTGCAATTTGTGGTGAAATTATCAGAAATGTAATTGTTCCTGAATTCAAAGCTGGAAGTTATTACAATGGTTTAAACAAAGGTGCAGATGCTATTATTGAAGTTGTAAAAGGTAAATACAAAGGAACACGAAAACAAGACACCAAAGATAAAGGAGTGCCAATTGGAGTATTTATTATCATCTTCATTATTATTATTATTTTGATTTCAAGAAACAAAGGAAATGGCGGAAGAGGAATTGGAAGCCCGAGTTTATTAGACATTATTGTTCTAAGTAGTTTGGGAAGAAGCAGTGGCGGTGGATTTGGTGGAGGTTTCGGCGGAGGATCTTCTGGTGGCAGTGGCGGATTCGGTGGTGGATTTGGCGGAGGCGGATTTTCTGGTGGTGGCGCTAGCGGTGGATGGTAAATTCAGTGTTCAGTTGAAAACTTACTTGTTAGGATATAGTATACTAAAAAACAAAAAACTCGTTTAGGATTTCTAAACGAGTTTTTTTATTTGTTTTACCACATAAATCGATTACCCGATTTTTTTTCTTTACCAGCAAACTTTTCTAATTTATAGGTTAGAGAAAACATTACATAGCGTTTTAAAACTACGTTTTCTTCATCACGTATTGACGTCGCACTAATGGTTCGTGTCGCACTTTGATTCTGATTTAATAAATCATACACTTTTACTTTTGCCATTAACTTCTTTTCAAAAAAGCTGTAGGACAAACTGGTATTCCATAAATAGAAATCCTTTTTGAATCCATCTGCTATATTGGAATTATAATTATATCCAAAGTCGTTTCCGAAAGTCCATTTTTTTGGCCAATAACTGGTAATTTGAACATTGAATTTGTGCGTGAAATTTGATGCTGCATCCACAACATAATTAGTAAAACTTGTTCTGTTATAAGAATAATTATAGGAAGGATTTATCGTTAACAATTCGCCATAATCATAAGTAAAGTTTACTCTTGGCGAAAAACTATACGATTTTGCATTGTACAATTGACTATCTGTAAATCCTTTAGAAAGTCCGAAATTGTTATTTAATCGCAATTCAAATCTGTATTTATTTGCATCTTTTTTTATGGATTTATTCCAGTATACACCAAACCATGATGTATATGTTCCTGAAACATTTTCATAAGTTGTTGTTCGCTTTCTATTAATATCATACGAAACTGAGGAAACTATTTGATTATCATAAAAATTTCCACCCATATAACTTCCGTAACCTGAACGAGTAGCATAATCAAAATCTCTGTAAGAAAAATAAAAATTATGGTATTTAGAAAGCTCTAAATTTGAATTTCCTATGTAGGTATTCAATGGATTTGCCAAATCTTCAACTGGAAGAATTTGCCTAGCAGAAGGTACATCATAATTATAATTGTAGTTAACCCAAATATTTTTAGTTTTAGAAAATCTATAACTTCCATAAGCACTTGCATGTGGTGCAACATAATTTTTATTTAATGTAGTGTTCAAACTCAAATAATCAGCATTATTGCTAAAATTGATAATATTAGTTCCTAAATCTAAACTAAAATTGAATTTTTTGCTATTAAAATTTAAACCAGCATTTGGAGTAAAAGTTCGCTCTGTAGAATTGAAAGCATTTGTTAATAAGCTATTTATAGTAGAATAAGATTGATTGGTAGTATCAAATTCAAAGGAATCTCTATTATCATTATTCTGATTGTATTTATGTTCTAAACCAATTTTGACTTGAAGCGAATCGGTAACTGGGTGTGTAAATTCAAATTCAGTTCTATAATTAGCTATTTTATTTTTAGATTTATTGAACTGATTTCGAGTATCATTTGGCAATGAACCTTGATAAAAAATGGTATTTGATTTAATATAATTATCATCATTAGTCATTCCGTTTTCATTTTCGAAGACTAAACTCAAATATTTTCCCTTTCTTTTAAACGATTTTGTAAAAGACAATGTATTTGAAAAAGTATTTGCATCATTTTCATTAGATGTATCTGATGTACTTGAATTTAGCGTTGCATTGGTTGCATCAAAAGACGTTTGGGTTGCTAAATTTGCACTTTTATTATGTGCTTTTGTAAAATTTGGTTCAATAACAATTGATGTCAAAGAGTCTAATTTATACTCAAAAACCGAAGATGCATTGTGAGTATATCGGTCTTCAATAGAACTCGAATTAGAATCGGTAGTGAAATTTCCAGAAGGCAAAAAATTGATTTGATTAGTTCTATTATTATTTTTAGTGTTGGCACTCGAATAGAAATAACTGAACGATGTTTCTGAATTTTTAGTCCATTCGTCTGAATAATTTATTCCAACCATATTGGAACGCGTAATTCCTTTACCGCTTCCATATTGCCTTCCGTTGATATTAAAAGAGCCGTTGTCTTGCATCCAAACATTTCTGTTTCGACCGCCACCCATATTATCAAAAACTTCATCCATAGAAAAACCAATCGAATTGATATTATTGGACGATGCAAGTGCACTAATTTTACGTTTATTTTTGAAATAATTAATCAACGTACTACTTTCATACCGTTTATCGGAACCTTTTCCTGCCATAAATTTCCCAAAGAAACCTTTGTTTTTGTCCTCGTCAATTGTCAAATTTATACTTGCTGAATTGGAACTTGAAGTTGCTCCAGTTTTCTCTTCTTTTTTGGTTTTAGTATCAGTAACTTGGACTTTATTTATTATATCCGAAGGTAAATTCTGTAATGCGATTTTTCCGTCTTTATCAAAAAATGGCTTGCCGTTTACAAGAATTTGGTTTACTTCTTTTCCGTTGACAGTGATTTTTCCATCGGCATCGATTTCTACTCCAGGTAATTGTTTTAATAAAGTTTCTACATTGGCATCTGGACGAACTTTGAAAGA
>CANCFZ010000016.1 GCA_947377425.1 Flavobacteriaceae bacterium | reverse complement strand
AAAATGAAGATAAAATTACTAATTTTGCAATCATTATAAAAAAACACAACTTTAGTTTAAAGATATGGCAAAGTTTGAATTGAAATTACCTAAAATGGGTGAAAGCGTTGCAGAAGCAACAATTACCAATTGGTTAAAAAACGTTGGAGAAACTATCGCTGCCGATGAAGCTGTACTAGAAATTGCTACTGATAAAGTAGATAGCGAAGTTCCAAGTGAAGTTTCTGGTACGTTAACCGAAATATTATTCCAAGTGAATGATGTGGTTAAAGTTGGTCAAACTATTGCAATTATAGAAACAGAAGGTGGAAGCGTTGAAGCACCAAAAACTGCAGATGCTACTGCTCCAATTGTAGCTGAAGTTGCTAAAACTGTAGATGTAGCTATAGAAAGTGTTACTCCAGCTGATTTTTCAGGTTCGGATAAATTCTTTTCGCCATTAGTAAAAAATATTGCCAAAGAAGAAGGTGTTTCTGTTGCTGAATTAGAAAGTATTTCTGGTTCAGGAAAAGACGGTCGTGTTACTAAAGAGGATATATTAAGTTTTGTAAAAAATAGAACTAGTTTACCGCAAACTGTCACGCCGATCGCAGTTGAGGTGTCAAAAACAGTAATTTCACAACCTTCAACTCAAGCCGTTCCAATTTCTGTAAATGGCGGAGATGAAATTATCGAAATGGACAGAATGCGTAAGTTAATTTCAGGATACATGGTTGCTTCGGTGCAAACTTCAGCACACGTTCAATCGTTTATAGAAGTTGATGTTACCAACATCGTAAAATGGAGAACTAAAGTTAAAGATGCTTTTGAAAAACGTGAAGGCGAAAAATTGACTTTTACTCCAATAATGATGGAAGCCGTTGCGAAAGCATTGAAAGATTTTCCAGGAATGAATATTTCGGTGGATGGCGATTATATCATCAAAAAGAAAAACATTAATTTAGGAATGGCAGCTGCTTTACCAAACGGAAATTTAATTGTGCCAGTAATTAAAAATGCCGACCAATTAAACCTTGTTGGAATGGCAAAAGCTGTAAACGATTTAGGAAACCGTGCCAAAGCAGGAAAATTAAAACCAGACGATACACAAGGCGGAACATATACAGTTACTAACGTTGGAACTTTTGGTTCGGTATTTGGAACTCCAATTATCAATCAACCACAAGTTGGAATTTTAGCTCTTGGTGCGATTAGAAAAGTGCCAGCGGTTATCGAAACTCCTGAAGGTGATTTTATTGGAATTCGTCAAAAAATGTTCTTGTCACACAGTTACGATCATAGAGTAGTAGATGGTGCGCTTGGTGGAAGTTTTGTTAAACGTGTAGCCGATTATCTTGAAGCTTTTGATGTAAATAGAGAGTATTAAACTCAAACAATTATAAATCAACCCTTTCATTATTTTGAAAGGGTTTTTTGTTTTAAAAGAGGTAAAAAAACTAAATAATCGATAAACGGTAACGACAATATTTTATATTTGTCACCTAATTATTTATAATGGAATTAAAACTCACGAGACCAATTTGCTTTTTCGATCTTGAAACCACCGGAATTGAAGTTGCAAAAGATAGAATTGTAGAAATCTCAATTTTCAAAGTATATCCAAACGGAAATAAAGAAAGTAAAACATGGTTGGTAAATCCTACAATTCCAATTCCAGCAGTTACAACAGCGGTTCATGGAATTACTAACGAAAAAGTAGCTAACGAACCGACTTTCAAAGAGCTAGCCTCTCAAGTTCATAATATGATTAAAGATTCTGATTTGGCCGGATTTAATTCTGATAGATTTGATATTCCGCTTCTTGCCGAAGAATTGCTTCGTGCCGAAGTTGATTTTGATATGAAAAACCGAGTTTCAGTTGATGTTCAAACCATATTTCACAAAAAAGAAGAGCGTACATTAAGCGCAGCATTAAAATTTTATTGCGGAACCAATCTAGAAAATGCGCATTCTGCAGAAGCCGATACCATGGCAACCTATGAAATTCTAAAAGCACAATTAGACCGATATGACGATTTAGATAATGATATGAAATGGTTATCCGAATTTACAACTCGAAAAAAATCGGTTGATTTTGCAGGATTCATAGCATTTAATAACGAAGGAAAAGAAATTTTTACTTTCGGAAAAAACAAAGGACAATTGGTAGAAGATGTTCTTGAAAAAGAGCCAGGATACTACGGTTGGATTCAAGGTGCCGACTTTCCATTGTATACCAAAAAGGTATTGACAGCAATCAAATTAAGAAAACTTAATAATAAATTAAGTTAAATATATCCAAAAACATAGTTACTTTGTAATTGAGAATAGAAAATGAAAATAATTTGCATCGGTAGAAATTACGTAAAACACATTGAGGAACTTCAAAACGAAAGACCTGATGAACCTGTAGTTTTCTTAAAGCCAGATTCTGCAATATTATTAAAGCAACATCCATTTGTAATTCCAGAATTTAGCAATGATGTTCACCATGAAGTAGAAATTCTAGTTAAAATAAATAAAGTAGGAAAGTATATCGAACCTAGATTTGCTCACAATTATTATGACGAAATAGGATTAGGAATAGATTTTACGGCAAGAGATTTACAAAATAAATTAAAAGAAAAAGGACTTCCTTGGGAAAAATCGAAAGCTTTTGACGGTTCAGCGGTTATTGGTGAATTTTATCAGAAAAATGATTTTAGTTCATTAGAAAATATTAACTTTGAATTAAGAAACAATAACGCAGTTGTTCAAAATGGAAATACAAGTTATATGTTGTGGAAAATAGATGAATTAATTGCTCATGTTTCACAATATTTCACCCTTAAAAAAGGAGATATTATTTTTACAGGAACTCCAGAAGGAGTTAGCGCTGTAAAACCAAACGATATATTAGAAGGATTCATAGAAAATAAAAAATCATTTAGAATACAAGTTAAATAATGGCAATAAATTATAACCTCTCAAAAGTTTACGCACTTTCTGACAATGATGAAGAATTTGTGTTACAAATTATCAATCTTTTTGTTTCCGAAGTTCCTCAGGACTTAAAACAAATAGAAATCGGAATAAAAGAAAAAGACTACAAACAGGCTTATGCTTATGCTCATAAAATAAAACCAACTTTGGATTTATTAGGAATGACAATGGCCTTTGAAGAAATTCTTCAAGTAGAAGCCTGGACAAGAGCCGAAGGCAAAAGAAAAGAAATTGATGCAACTTTTGAAAGTATTCAAGACCAAGTTGACAAAGCCATAAAAGAAATCAAAAAAGATTTCGAAATATAATTTTAAAGCGAAAGGCTTGTGATTTATTTGTAAGCCATTTTCCAGCTTTCCTTCCAATCTTTTATTTTGTTGCCTTCGAGAGCCTCAGGCAACAAAATAAAAGGATTTCCATACAATCTGGGCTAATAAGTTTTTCATATTTTTGTTATGATAATAATTCTAAATAGGACAAATTCAATATCAAAATTTTAACACCAAATATTTCTTGATACGAGTGAAGCGACTGCGTGAAACCGTTAAAAAACAAATAATAAACTTCGAATGAAAGCAACCATAGTTACTATCGGAGACGAAATTCTAATTGGACAAATTGTAGATACTAACTCAAGTTTTATAGCCAAATCATTAGATAGAATTGGAGTTCAAATCATCGAAATGATTTCAATTTCAGATGACAAACAACACATTTTAGATACTTTCGCATCACTTCAAAACAAAGTTGACTTAGTCGTTATTACAGGTGGTTTAGGTCCAACAAAAGACGATATTACCAAACATACGTTTTGTGACTATTTCAACGATACTTTAATTTTAAATAAAGAAGTAGAAACTCATGTAATCGAGTTGATTGAAAGTGTTATGAAGCGTCCAGCTTCACAAATCAACAAAGATCAAGCACTTGTTCCATCAAGATGCGAAGTGCTTTTTAACAAAGTAGGAACAGCGCCAGGAATGTGGATGAAAAAAGAAAATACAGTTTATATTTCATTACCAGGAGTTCCTTATGAAATGAAATATATTGTTGAGAACGAAATCATTCCTAAAGTAGTAAAAGAATACCAACGTCCTTATATTTTACACAAAACCATAATGACTTATGGTCAAGGCGAAAGTTTGGTTGCAGAACGAATAGAAGATTGGGAAAACAACTTACCTCAATTTATAAAATTAGCCTATTTACCAGCTCCAGGAAGAGTTCGCTTGCGATTAACCGCTCGTGGAACCGATAAAGAAATCCTTGAAAAAGCGATTGAAGAAAACGTGAAATCTTTGGCAAAAATAATAGGTGATATTATTGTTGGATTTGATGAAGATGAAACTATTGAAGTAGTTTTAGGGAAACAATTATCACAAATAGGAAAAACAATTTCTACTGCTGAAAGTTGTACTGGAGGAAAAATAGCTGAGGTTTTAACGTCAGTTTCTGGTGCGTCCAATTATTTTCGTGGAAGCGTAGTGAGTTATGCTACAGATACTAAGGTTACTGTTTTAGGAGTTTCTCAACAAACAATTGATGATAACTCAGTAGTAAGTTTTCAAGTAGCAAAAGAAATGGCACTCGGAATTCAAAAATTAATGAAAACTGACTATGCAATTGCCACAACAGGTAACGCTGGACCATCAAAAGGAGATGCAGATGCTTCAGTTGGGACTGTTTTTATTGCTTTGGCAACTCCAAGTGATGTTATTGTCGAAGAATTTAATTTTGGTCAACCACGTGAAAAAGTGATAGATAGAACAGTAAATAAAGCATTTGAAATGTTGCAAAAAGAAATTTTAAAAAATCTATAACATTTTTTTGGGAATAAGGTTTCTTTTTTGTTTCTTTGCACCCTCGATTTGAATAACGATAAAAGATAAGCATAATGTCAAGAGTTTGTGACCTTACAGGTAAAAGAGCGATGGTAGGAAATAATGTTTCTCACGCAATGAACAAAACTAAGAGAAAATTTTCTGTAAACTTAGTTAAAAAACGTTTCTATCTTGCAGAAGAAGACAGATGGGTTACTTTAAGAGTAGCTTGTTCTACAATTAAAACAATCAATAAAAATGGATTAGCTGCGGTGTTAAAAACGGCTAAAGCTAACGGATTTATCAAATAATCCTATTCCAATAAAAATAAAGTAAGATGGCAAAGAAAGGTAATAGAATCCAAGTAATTTTAGAATGTACTGAGCACAAAGGAACTGGTCTTCCAGGGACTTCTCGTTACATCACAAACAAAAATAAAAAAAATACTCCAGACAGATTAGAGATTAAGAAGTTTAATCCAATCTTAAAGAGAATGACTGTTCATAAAGAAATTAAATAATTAGAGATTTTTACATTTGTAAATATTTCATATACTCATTTGAATCATGGCAAAGAAAACCGTTGCATCGTTACAAACATCTTCTAAGAGATTAACAAAAGCTATCAAAATGGTAAAATCTCCAAAAACAGGAGCTTATACTTTCGTTGAAAGTATTATGACTCCAGAAGAAGTGGACACTTTCTTACAAAAGAAATAATTCCTAAATAAATTTATATCAAAGCTACTTTCTTACGGAAGTAGCTTTTTTATTTTTATATTTGTAGTTAATTATTACGTTTTAAGTATTTAGGAGAAAATCCTGATTTCTTATACATTAAATCCGAATAAAAAAGATGAGTTTTTTTAAAAGAATATTTTCATCAGAAAAGAAAGAGACGTTAGATAAAGGTTTAGAGAAAACAAAAACATCGTTTTTTTCTAAGCTAACAAAGGCTATTGCCGGCAAATCTAAAGTTGATGATGAAGTTTTAGACAACCTTGAAGAAATTCTTGTTTCTTCGGATGTTGGTGTTGAAACTACCTTGAAAATTATCAAAAGAATTGAAGAACGAGTTTCCAATAATAAATATCTAGGAACCGATGAATTAAATCAAATTCTTCGAGAAGAAATATCAGGGCTTTTATCGGAAACAATGTCGGGAGAAGAATCTGAATTTAAAATTCCAGCCAATAAAAACCCTTATGTAATTATGGTTGTTGGTGTAAATGGAGTTGGAAAAACAACTACAATAGGAAAATTAGCTTATCAATTTAAGAAATCGGGATATAAAGTTGTTCTTGGTGCTGGCGATACTTTTCGTGCAGCAGCTATTGACCAATTACAAATCTGGGCAGATAGAGTTGGAGTTCCAATTGTGAAGCAACAAATGGGTTCTGATCCTGCATCAGTTGCATTTGATACATTGCAAAGTGCGGTTTCTCAAAATGCTGATGTGGTCATTATTGATACAGCTGGTCGTTTGCATAATAAAGTTGGCTTAATGAGCGAATTATCAAAAGTAAAACGTGTAATGCAAAAAGTTATTGATGATGCGCCACACGATGTGCTTTTGGTTCTTGATGGTTCAACTGGTCAAAATGCTTTTGAGCAAGCTAAACAATTTACAGCAGCAACAGAAGTTTCTTGTTTAGCAGTTACTAAACTTGATGGAACTGCAAAAGGTGGTGTTGTAATTGGAATTTCAGATCAATTTCAAATACCGGTGAAATACATTGGAGTTGGTGAAGGACTTGAAGATTTACAAGTATTCAATAAATATGAGTTTGTAGATAGTTTTTTTAAATAATCGCTTATGAACAAATTTCTATTTTTTTTTAAAACAACATCATCCTTAATTTTAATTTTGATTAGTTTTGGAATTGGTGTGTTGGCTAAAGTAATAGAAAATAAATTTCCAGATATTGCAATGGGTTTACAATTAATAACCTTTATGCTTTTTATTTATGCATTGATTAAATTCTTCAACTCAAGATTCAAATAAAAAAACAAGCGTGTTATTGATATAACGCGCTTATTTTTTGCCAAAGTATTTCGTCAAAATCAGATAATGCTAAATTTACATTATCAGCAGCATCTCCCATTCGGATAACTACCATTTTTTTACTTGGAATTACATATATTTTTTGGTCATTTTTTCCTAAAGCCATAAACATATCATTTGGAGCTGAAGGAATAATACTTCCGTTAAACTGTAATTGACTTTGTGGTAAATGGTAGGTTGCTTTTCCATTCAGCCACCATAAGTAACCATAACCTTGATTAATGGTTTGAGAAGTGTTTGTTGCGGCATTAAAATAGGTTTCATTGATTACTTGATTACCGTTCCATTTCCCTTTATTTAATGCCATTAATCCAAAGCGCGCCATATTTCTTGTAGTACTCCAATAGGTTCGCAATCCGTCACTTGTGTTAACCCAACTACCACCAGTCATTCCGAGTTTATCTCTTAATTTTGTATTGAAATAGTTTGTCCAAGTTTGTCCAGTTGCTTGCGAAACAACATCTTGTAGTTTTACGTAAACATTGTGGTATGCCCAGCGCGTTCCTGCATCGGCGACATATTGAAGATTTGCAGGTGCAACATCGTCACCAAGAGCATCATTTAAACCTGAATTCATTGACAAAAGATTTTTACAAGTAATTAGATTTTCTTTTGCCAATGGAGCACTCGTCCATCCAGTTCCTATATAATCGGAAACTTTATTATTAATATTTAAATAGCCTTCTTGTTCAGCAATTCCAGTAACTGTTGAAGTCAAAGTTTTACCAGCACTTGCCCAATACCATGGTTGTGAAGCATCATGTCCATTGAAATAGTTCTCCATCACAATCTTTCCATTAACTAAAATGATAAATGATTTTGAATGTTTCAATTCTAAATAATCCAATAAAGGTTGCGCTGCTGTTTGATTCCAATTTAGGTCAGAAATTGATTTAGTTTCCCATGTTGTACTTCCATCACTTGGTGGAAAATACATCGATTCGACTTCTGGAGTTGTATCTAATAGATGATCAGAACTACAACTGGAAATAAAAAGGAACATAACGAATAATGGAAAAAATTTCTTCATAGTGATTATTTCTTAATTTGACCAATTCAAAATTAAAAGGTTTAATCAAAAATACTTTTTTATTCTTTAAAATAAATTGTAATTTTAGATTTTATTTTAAATATGAAAAAAACAATCACATTTTTATTTTTCGGATTACTATTAGTTTCTTGTAAGCAGACAATTACCGATAACGATGTTGCCAAAATAAATGGCTATTGGGAGATTCAGAAAGTAGATCTTCCAGAAGGTGGTAAAAAAGAATACAAAGTAAATGAAACTATCGATTTCTTTCAAATTAAAGATAAAAAAGGTTTTCGCCAAAAAGTTATGCCTCAATTGGATGGTACTTATTTGACAAATGATTTGAAAGAAATTATTTCAATTTCAGATAATGATGGTAATTTTTACATCCACTATTCAACCAACTATGGAAAGTGGAAAGAAGAAATTATTGAAATAAAAGACTCAATATTAGTTCTAAAAAACGAAGCCAATTTAGAATATCATTATAAACGACAAGTTCCCTTTTCTTTAAAATAATGGCTAAAAGATTAAGTAACGAAAGTTCAATTTCAGAAGTATTACAACAGTTTATTCAACAAAATAAACTCGGGTCAGGTATGGATAAAATTGATGTTGAACAAGCTTGGAAATCGCTTATGGGAAATGGCGTAAATAGTTACACACAAGAAGTGATTCTAAAAGGAAGTACATTGTATGTAAAATTAACTTCGGCAGTTTTACGTGAAGAATTGAGTTATGGCAAGCAAAAGATTATTGCAATGCTAAATGAAGAACTTCGGAAAGATGTTGTCAAAGATATAGTTTTAAGATAAAAAAATCCCATTTCAATTAAGAAATGGGATTTTTTATATTTAAGATATTTAAAATCAAATATCATAAATTTAATATTAGAATTGCTCTCTTCCAGCAAAGTGGAAAGCACCTTCGATAGCAGCATTCTCATCAGAATCAGAACCGTGAACAGCATTTTCTCCAATAGAAGTAGCGTATTTTTTACGGATAGTTCCTTCTGCAGCATCAGCTGGATTTGTAGCACCGATTAAAGTTCTGAAATCTTCAACAGCGTTATCTTTTTCTAAGATAGCAGCAACAATTGGTCCTCTTGTCATGAATTCAACTAATTCACCGAAGAATGGTCTTGCAGCGTGAACAGCATAAAAACCTTGAGCATCAGCAACCGTTAATTGAGTTAATTTTAAAGAAACAATTTTGAAACCACCTTCTGTAATCATGTTTAATATTCCACCGATGTGTCCATTTTCCACACCATCAGGTTTAATCATTGTAAATGTTCTATTTGTAGCCATTTTTAGTATAATTTATTTGTTTTTATTTTTAATTTGGGTGCAAAAATAGTCTTTCTAAATTGAAAAAAAAAATCCACAAGTATTTGGCTTGAGGATTTATTAAAATATTTAAAAAAAATCTAATTTTTTATCAATTTCAGTGTTTGAATCGTACTTCCAATTGTGATTTTAGTAAAATAAATTCCACTGTTGAATTGAGATGCATCAATAGAAATACTTTCTGAATTATTAGTTGTTCTTGAAATAGTTTTTCCTACAACATCTGTTATTTCAATACTTTCAATAGTTTCTTTTGCTGAAAAGTTCCATTCAGTTGAGGAAGGGTTTGGAAAAACTTTTAAATTATTTCTAGAAAAATTGTTAGTGTTCAAATTTTGAATAAAAGTATAAGTTCCGTTATTAAAATTAAAAGTAATGTCATATACACCTGCTGTAGTAGGAATATTTGCGCCATCTTGAACACC
Source organism: Flavobacteriaceae bacterium (assembly GCA_947377425.1). GTDB lineage: Bacteria > Bacteroidota > Bacteroidia > Flavobacteriales > Flavobacteriaceae > Flavobacterium. The sequence continues at coordinate 10,931 of CANCFZ010000016.1, read as the reverse complement.
TGTTCCCATAGGAAAATTTGAATTTCCCCAATTGGTAACCCAAGAATTATTTAATCTAAATTTTACTTCGCCATTAGACAAAGTTTGTTGTAATAAAGTATATGTAATCCCATCAGTTGTTGTCATATTTACATCATTAAACCAGTTAGAAACACCAGTTCCTAAAATGCTGATAATAGGTCTTGTAAAGCTATAATTATTAGTTGTTAAATTAAAGTCTACCGAATAATTCCCTGAGACACTTGTATTGATAGGAATATTATCGGTAGAATTTAAAACGCCAATACCATTTGGAAAAGCAGTTCCTCCCCAACTTCTATCCCAATTATGATTTTGTCTGAATTTCACACTTCCAGAACTAAAATGATAACCGTCAAGTTTATAATTAATTCCATCATTTGATTTCATATCAATATCTGTAGTCCAACCTTGCATTGCATCTCCAATCAAGCTTATTGGCGTTACTGTAATGGATGTAAAAGAATAACTTCCAAATAACATGTCAAAAACAATATGATAGGTGCCTGCTGTTACTGGAATGTCTGGCCCATCGCTCACTGCTGTTCCTGTTGGAAAAGTTGAACCTCCCCAGTTTAAAGTCCAGTCGTGGTTTTCTCTAAATTTTATAAAACCATTGGATAATGTAACATCAAAAGTATAAATTGTATAGTGATGTTCTGTGAATGAAGTTTCTTCAAAAATTCCTGTGCCAAGAATGCTTATTTGCGAAAAAGAGTATGTTGTGAAAAATATTGTAATTATAAGGAGTACTATTTTTTTCATATTTTTAATTTTAAGCAATATTAAATTAAAATTGAGCTACTATTTATTTTTGTATTTGAATTATTTCACGCAAACGTTAAAGTATTGAAAACTTTAGTTATTTAATGTAATAATAGTAAACTCTTGCTCAAGAGGTTTTAAATTATCTAGAAGTTTGTTTATTAAATCATCTCCAAAATCTAAATAAAATTCTGAAAAATTTATTTTTCGTTCTTGTAAACTTTGATTTGGAAACAACTCGTTTTGAAGTAATAAAATTCTATTTAATTCATCAGCATGAATTCTTTTTTCAGCTTTTAACAATCGGTTTTCTAAATTTTCTAATCCTTTTATTTGTTTTGTTTCTTGTGCTTTTACAGCTCCAATAAAAGATTTGTCGGTTTGATTAGCAATTGTATATAAATTTTCAAATTGTCTTTTTAGTACTTCTTTTTGTTCCGTAAAATCTATTTTAAATTTAGAATATTCTTTAGTTTTTGAATTCAATAAATCTTGTTGATTTAAAAATAAATCTTTCCAAGTCAAATTTAATTTATCTGCTTTATTTCCTTGTTTTTTTGTCGCTAATAACACAGAATTTCGAAGTAAAAGTATTGGAAAAGTAATATTGTTTTCTTCAAAATTTGATTTTAATTCTAGCCAATAGGCTAATTCACCACCACCACCAATATAACAAAGATTTGGAAGTATAACTTCTTGGTATAACGGACGTAAAATTACATTTGGACTGAATTTTTCGGGATGATTTTCTAATTCCAATATAATTTCAGTTTTTGTAAATTGGATGCTTGTATTGTTTACTTTGTAAAGTCCATTTTCAAAAACAACTCGTTCACGCAAATTATCTTCAATGTAAAATAAATTGATTTCACGCGGATTAACTTGAACAAAATAGTCTTTTAAAAATTCATTTGTTTGACTTACTTTTTTGAATGAAGTTTGTTCTAAAAGTTCCTTTTCAACATAAGGAATAAATATTTTTTTTAACTCAATTGAATCACCATCAATAATTACTAAACCTTCATTTTTAAACAATTCATTAGCTATGAATCGTGTTGCATCTGCTAGATTTGAATGTTCTAAATACGATTTTTGAAATGATGATTTTAGATATTCTGCATTTTCACCAATTCCAATTTCATTTGAAAAATGGTTAAAAACTTCATCTAAACCATCAGTTGAATGTCGTCCTACAGGTCCAGAACTTTCACGATTCCATTTTATTTTTTTATTTTTAAAATTGAAATAATTTATTTCTTCAAAATCATGATCTTCAGTTGCCATCCAATAAATTGGGACAAAATTGTTTTCAGGATATTCGGCTTTTAATTGTTTGCATAAGTTTATAGTGGAAACAATTTTATACAAAAAATACAATGGACCAGTGAATAAATTCAATTGATGACCAGTTGTTACCGTAAACGTATTTGAATTGTTTAAAAGTTTAATATTGTTTAAAGTAGTTTCAGAAATTTCAAAACTTAAACATTGTTTTTCTAATTGAGATACTAGAATTTTTCTGATTTCAAATGAAAAATTTTGTTGTTTTTCTTCAATTTGCTCTTTAAAATTTTCAATTTTTGGAAAACGATTATACAACTGTTTTAGCTCTGACTTTTCATCTAAATAATCATTAATTAATTTAGTGAAATATCTTGATTTTTGATAGCTAATACAATCGTTTGGCATTGGGAATTTTTTACAAAAATACTTAATTATTGCTGAATGAAGTGTTTTATCTTTTTAAAGTAAAATGCCCTTTGTATTCTTTACCCGTAGCTCTTGTTACAATAAACCAATAGTCATCAGAAATCATTAGGTTGCCATTATACAAACCGTCCCATCCAGTTTTATTATCCAAATCTTTTAAAAGTTTACCATATCGGTCAATGATTTTAACTCGCAATCCGATTTCGTTTTCTGAGAATTTAATTTTCCAAACATCATTAAAGCCATCGCCATTTGGAGTAAAGAATTTAGGATAAGTTAATAAAAAAACTTCATCATTTACATCTCCACAACCATTTTTATCTCTTACATAAACAAAATAATTTCCACTCCATAAACCTGAAAAAGTGTTACTTTCTTGAAAGTGAATACCATCTATAGAATATTCATAGTTTCCTATACTTGAAGCAGCTATGTTTACAATGATTATATTTTCATTATCAGTCCAATCTAATGTTTCTATATTAGAAATTGTAGCACTATTAGATAAAACAACGGTAAAGTTTTTTATAGTTGTACATATAACAGTTCCGTGATTTTGAGTTACAGTTACAGAATAATTTCCAGCTTGGGAAACTACTATTGAAGAAGTTGTTGCTCCAGTAGACCATAAATAACTGTCAAAACCACTTCCGGCATTTATTGTTATAGGATTGTTTTCACAAACAGGAACGATATCTTTTATTAAAACTTCTGGTTTTTTAACCAATGTTAAAGATAGCTTGACAATTTGTGAACATCCTGTATTGGAAAGTATTCTAACATAAATTTCATGTAATCCAATAGTTAAATTATAACTTGTAAATGGGTTAATTTGTTGTGAAATTACTTGGTTTGTTGCTGACAATAGTGTTGGATAGTAATCAAAAGTACAATTTGCAGTGCTTGAGATTAAATTCAAATTATAACTTGATAAATCAATTGTTTCACTTCCATCATTCAGATTATCACAAATTATTTCTGAATAATTAGTAGCATTTAAAGTAGAAATTAAACTAATTGTTACTGCGAATCGATTTACACTTTCACAACCATTTATTGTTTGTGTGGCATAATAGGTTGTGCCATTTGTTAAAATAGTTGATGCAGAAAGTAGGGTAGAACTAGTTGCAGAATTATACCAATTAACACTTGTTCCATTGATTGTTATATCATTTAAAGTAGCATTTTGAGTAGAACAAAAGGTTTGAATTCCAGTTCCAGTTGGTACATTTGTATTTTGAATATTTATGGTAACAGGCGTTCTTATACTTTCACAATTGCTTACAGTTTGCGATGCATAATAAGTTGTTCCATTTACTAAAGGAGTTGTGTTTGGAATTATAGTTCCAGCTGTTAATGCATCATACCATTTAATGTTTTGGCCAGAAATTATAATGTCACTTATTGTTGCATTTTGTTGAATACAAAAAGTTTGTGGATTTGTTAGCGTTGGTTTAGGTGTAAAATTTGTAAAAGGAATTAGTATAACCGAAGTAGCATTTGATATACATCCATTACTATTTTTTACTCTTATATAGTAAGTTCCAGGATTTAGGTTTGATTGTGTGGTATTTGTTGTCCAAGTTGCTCCATTATCAAAACTGTATCCCGAAGCACTATCAGTAATTGTAATAGAACCTTTAAGGTTATTACAATCAGGTTGAATAGTTGTAAAAGCTGGATTACTCGGATAATCTGTAGGAGCATTAATTGTTATAGCTAAAGCAACTGATTCGCATCCACTACTATTTTTCACCCGAATTTGATATGTTCCTACTGCTAAATTTCCTGAAAGTGGATTTGTAGAATAAGTTACTCCGTTGTCAAAACTATATTGTGCCTCCAAACTTGTAATTTGAATCGTTCCATAAGGGTTGATACATGAAGTTGGTTGATTAGCTGTTGCAGTTGGAATACTTGGAGAACCTGGAGCTGGACTGATTGTAACAGCAACTGATGGAGACGAGCATCCAGTAGTGCTATTTTTAATTAATAAATTATATGTGCCAGCAGAAATGTTGGAAATAGAATTTGTTGTTACCCAAGTTAAACCGTTATCAAAACTATATAAAGCGGATGTTGTTGTAATAGTGATACTTCCACCAGTTGTACAAGTAGGTTGTATTGAAGTAAATGTTGGAGCAGTTGGATTAACAACTGTACTTATTACAACCGAACTTGTAGCTGAAATACATCCAGCACTATTTTTAATTTTTATCAGATATGTACCTGCAGCTAAATTACTTTGTGAATTTATAGCAATCCAAGTTACTCCATTATCAAAACTATATTGACTTGCAGTTGTAGTAATTGTTATGGAACCAGTTAGAGTTGTACAATTTGGTTGAATAGATGTAAATGTTGGAGCAGCAATTAATGAGGATGAACCATTTAACACTATTGTTGTCGCAGGAGATGGACATCCAGTTGAACTCTGTTTAATCTTGATTAGATAAGTTCCATCCGCAAGATTATTTTTAACAGGATTTGTTACCCATGTAACACCATTGTCAAAACTGTAGAATAAAGCACTACTCGTAATTGTGATGCTACCATTAGTTGCTCCACAAATAGTTGGTTGTGTACTATTAGCCAATGGAGCTGTTAGTGTATTTGGATTTGAATTTATGTAAACATATTTATAATCAGATTCACAACCCAAAGCATTTTTTATTTTAATATAATAATAGCCTGAAGTTAAATTACTTGCCACAGGATTTGTAGACCAAGTTGATCCACTGTCAAAACTATAAAAATCAGCGGTTGATGTAATGGTTATGCTGGCATTTATTCCACAGCTAGGTTGAACAACAGTTACTGTTGGAAGTGGTAATTGAAAAGTGTTAAGAACAGCATATACATAATCAGATTCACAATTTACACCATTTCTAATTTTAATGTAATAATAACCAGGAACTAAATTACTCTTAACCGGATTTGTAGTCCAAGTTGCTCCATTGTCAAAACTATATTCTAAAGCTGTTGTTGTTATTGTTATACTTCCGCCAACGCCACATGTTGGTTGTATAATTGAAAAAAGCGGATTTGATAAATAATAACTATTTATGTAAACATAAATGGTGTTTGACTCACATCCTAAAGCATTTTTTATTTTAATGTAATGATAGCCAGCATCTAAACTGTTATTTGTTGGATTGGTTGTCCATGTGTTTCCATTGTCAAAACTATATTGTGCAGCAGTTGAAGTAATAGTTATGCTTCCTAATACACCACATGATGGTTGAACAACAGTATAAGTAGGGTCTGGTAAGTAAAATGGATTAATATATACATATTCTGAATTTGAAGTACAACTAGCACTATTTTTAATAATCAAATAATAATAACTAGGTGTCAAATTTGAAAAAACTGGATTTGTTGACCACGTAGTTCCTCCGTCAATACTATATTGGGCAGCGATTGTTGTAAAAGTGATGTTTCCTCCAACACCACAAGTTGGTTGTGTTATTGTATAAGTAGGATTAGGTAAATAGAAAGGTTCTATATACACATATTGATAATTTGATTGACAACCGGCACTATTTTTAATTTGGATATAGTAGTAGTTACCTGGGGTTAAATTGCTAGCTACAGGATTGGTAGTCCATGTGGTTCCTCCGTCAAAGCTATATTGTGCTGCAACTGTCGTTATGGTAATTGAACCATTAGTACCGCAAGCAGGTTGAACAACAGTGTAATTTGGATTTGCTAAATGACTAGAATCGAGATACACATATAGATAATTAGATTCGCATCCTAAAGCATTTTTTATTTTAATATAATAATATCCTGAAAGTAGATTTGTCGCAACTGGATTTGTGGTCCATGTATTTCCTCCGTCAAAACTGTATTGAGATGCTGGAGATGTAATTGTAATACTTCCAATATTTCCGCAATAAGGATTTACAGCTATATAGGTTGGATCTGGTAAATAAAAATAATTTAGGTTAACATAGATATAGTTTGATTCACATCCTAAACTATTTTTAACTTTTATATAATAAGTGCCAGGGCTCAAATTAGAGGCAACTGGGTTTGTAGACCAAGTTGTTCCTCCATCAAAACTATATTCTGATGCAGATGATGTGACGGTTATAGTACCTCCAACTCCGCAACTAGGTTGAACAACAGTATAGGTGGGGTCTGTTAAATAAAAATAATTTAAATAGACATATTGAGTTTGTGAAATACATCCTAAATCATTTTTTATAACTATTGTATAGTATCCTGGATCAAGATTAGTAGCAGAAGCATTGGTTGACCAAGTAGTTCCACCATCAAAACTATATTGAGTTGCTGTGGTTGTTATTGTTATTGTTCCACCTGTTCCACAAACTGGTTGAATAGCGGTATATGTTGGTGTAATATTTAGATAAAATTGATATAAGTAAGCATATTGAGAAGATGATTCACAACCATTACTATCTTTTATTTTTATTAAATAGTAACCCGGGTCCAAATTTGTTGCCGTTGGGTTTGTAGTCCAAGTTACACCATCATCAAAACTATATTGAGCAGCAGATGTCGATATGTTTATTGTTCCTCCAACACCACAACTTGGTTGAATAGTCGTATAAATAGGACTGTCTAAATAAATGCGATTAATTGTAATATATTGTGAAGAGGATTGACAACCAGCAGCATCTTTTATTTTTATTAAATAAGTACCAGGCTGCAGGTTGTTTGCGGTTGAATTTGTTGTCCAAGTAACTCCATCATCAAAACTATATTGAGATGCAGCAGTTGAGTTTATGGTAATTGTTCCTGTACCATTGCAAGTTGTAGGTTGAACAATAGTGACATCTGAATATCCTAATAAATTAGGTTCAACAATGCTTATGCCAGCAGCAGATGAGATACAACCATTTGGAGTTTTTATTTTTATATAATAATTACCAACTGATAATAAATTTTTTGTTGGCGAAGATTGCCATGTTAATCCATTATCAAAACTATATTCAAAAGCTGGTGAAGTTATTGTTATACTGCCTGTTGGAGTAATACAATTCGGTTGTATTACGGTATAACTTGGGCTGGACATAGTATTGTTTACTATTGAATTTGTACTAACAAAACAGTTTGTACCATCTGTTATTTTTACTTCATAATTACCCAAATTTGCCGCAAGCGATGGAACGCTATAATTGGCACTTGTAGCTCCAACAATTGCAATGCCAGCATGATACCATTGGTATGTTGCACTTGCGCTAACAGTAGTTGTTATGTTTGCATGTAATACCAAATTGTTTTCACAAAAATTACCAGCTTGTGTAACGTTAACGCCAAATGATGCCGCAGTATTCAATAGTAAATTGTCAAAATAAAAATAAGGAGCATAATTACCATGCCAATTGTAATTTGGCGGTAAGGCACATGGGCTTCCTAATATAACTGTGTTTATATTTGCGGTAGGAGTGAATATTATATTCAAAACACCCCAATTTCCAACAGGTGTATAATTTACACTTCCTAAAATCACCCAACTAGAATCCCAGTCAGAAGGGCAACCTACTGTCATTATTGGAAAAGAGGTACAGGTTGTTTTTCCATATAAAATGATATCAATTGGTCCATAATCAATAACGCCACCATTTCCAAGGCTTACATCACCAGTTGCAGGTTTAGAAGCAACATTAAAACTTAATTGATAGCTAGTTCCAGCTAACATTGGGTTGGTTAAACAGGCTCCTAAATATTCTTGCCAACCTTGTGCAAAAAAAGTACCAACAGCAGCAGTACCGTCTGGAAAAGGAGTCATGCCTGCATTATTAGTATACCCACAAGTATTAAAATAATCGGTTGTTGGTGTTGTGGCTTGTTCCCAAGATGTAGCTAAATTTAATTGTGAAATACCACCAGGACAGTCACTATGAGATTCAAATGAAGGGTTGGGTATAATGGAACTAATAGCAGCAGTATTACAACTACAATCAGGGTCATTTAAATCGATTTTTCCGTCTCCATCGTCATCAATACCGTTATTACAATTTTCTTGTGAAAAAGAAAATAAGGAGAACATTAAAAACAGAATTAGTAATTTATTTTTCATTCGAGCAAAATTGAGAGTTTATATGTACTGATGCTAAATTTTTGATTTGGTTGCGTTCAATTTTTTATAAAGCTATAAATTTAATAAAATTCTTATAAATATTGACATTTTATATAAAAATAAATTTCGCGTACTTTTGCAAAAATAATTTTCATTGAAAGACCTTTTATTAATAACACCACCTTTTACCCAACTGAATACACCCTATCCAGCAACGGCTTATATCAAAGGGTTTTTGAATACCAAAAATTGTTCTGCTTTTCAAATGGATTTGGGAATTGAAGTTATTTTAGAATTGTTTTCAAAAAGTGGATTAGCACAAGTTTTTTCCAATGCAGATGCTGTCTTCCCGAGCGCAGTCAATGAATTTTCTTCAAATTCTCAAAGAATTCTTTATTTAAGAAGTGATTACATCAAAACAATCGACTCCGTAATTGCTTTTCTACAAGGAAAAAATCCATCATTAGCGCGTCAAATTTGTAGTGGAAATTTCCTTCCAGAAGCTTCTCGATTTGCACAACTTGACGATATGGAATGGGCTTTCGGAACTATGGGAATGCAAGATAAAGCCAAACATTTAGCGACTTTATATCTCGAAGATTTATCCGATTTTATTGTGGAATGTGTTGATGAAAATTTCGGTTTCAGTCGTTATGCCGAACGTTTAGGCAGAAGTGCCAATTCGTTTGATGAATTGTACCAAAATTTGCAAAATGAACCAACTTATATAGACAAAATCACTCTTAGAATTCTAAATCAAAGGATTCAAGAAGTGCAACCAAAATTAGTATGTTTTTCGGTTCCATTTCCTGGGAATTTATACAGTGCTTTTCGATCAGCGCAATGTATTAAAAAGCATTTTCCTGATGTAAAAGTTGCTATGGGTGGTGGTTTTCCAAATACGGAACTTCGCGAACTTAAAGACAAACGTGTGTTTGAGTTCTTTGATTTCATAACTTTAGACGATGGTGAATTGCCAATAGAATTACTCTGTAAAAATGTAATTAATACTATTGATAATCTCTGTGAAGTCTCAGTGAATCTCTGTGTAATAAAAGAATTCAAACGAACTTTTCTTCTAGAAAATGCTGAAGTAGTTTATAAAAATAATTCATCAAAACCCGATTACAAGCAAAGCGAAGTCGGAACACCAGATTATTCCGATTTACATTTAGATAAATACATTTCGGTTATTGAAATTGCCAATCCAATGCACAGTTTGTGGAGCGATGGTCGTTGGAATAAACTAACCATGGCACACGGTTGTTATTGGGGAAAATGTACGTTTTGCGATATTTCTTTAGATTATATCAAATTATACGAGCCTATTGCTGCCAAAATTCTAGTTGATAGAATGGAGGAACTGATTGCGCAAACGGGTGAAAACGGATTCCATTTTGTAGATGAAGCAGCACCACCAGCACTGATGCGAGAAGTAGCTCTGGAAATTATAAAAAGAAAACTGGTTGTTTCTTGGTGGACCAACATCCGATTTGAAAAAAGTTTTACGGCCGATTTGTGTATTTTGCTAAAAGCCTCTGGTTGTATTGCAGTTTCTGGCGGATTGGAAGTAGCTTCAGACCGACTTTTGGAACTGATAAAAAAAGGAGTAACCGTTGAACAAGTAGCACAAGTAACTAGAAATTTCACCGAAAGTGGCATTATGGTGCACGCTTATTTGATGTATGGTTATCCAACGCAAACGGTTCAAGAAACGATTGATAGTTTGGAAATGGTACGTCAATTATTTGAATTAGGCGTTTTGCAAAGTGGTTTTTGGCATCAATTTGCGATGACGGCACATTCGCCAGTTGGAATGTTTCCTGAAGAATTTGGTGTAATTCCAGAGCAAAACGAAATCACTTTTGCCAATAACGACATCAATTTTAAAGACAAAACCGGAATCAATCACGATAAATTCAGTTTTGGATTAAAAAAATCGTTGTTCAATTATATGCACGGAATTTGTTTTGAGTATGACTTACAAGATTGGTTTGATTTTAAAATTCCGAATACCAAAATTCCTTCCGATTATATTGTTTCTTGTTTGGAAAAAGAAACAGATTTCAATATAAAACCTTCTGCTAAAATTGTTTGGATAGGAGGAAAGCCAATTTCAGAAACCTTCACAAAATCCAAAAAAGGAAATTCTTGGGAAATGATGAAATTAACTTTTCATGATAAAACTGAAACCTTCGAAATCACATTAGAGAAAGACAAAGCGCAGTGGTTAATCAATAGTTTAGAAACCATTTCTGTTTTTAATGATAGTAAAGTAACGTTCACTCAATTAAAATCTGATTTTGAAACCAATTTTGAAGATTTTGAACTGTTTTGGTATTCTAAACCGATTAATACGTTGCGTGACTTCGGATTGTTGATTCTATAA
>CANCFZ010000015.1 GCA_947377425.1 Flavobacteriaceae bacterium | reverse complement strand
TTCTATTTCATTTAAATCAATTCTCATATTTAAAAGTGTTAAAAATTTTTCCATATCCGTTACGGAAGAGGATTCAATTTTATCTTTAAATGTTATTTTGTTATGTGCTTTATTAAAAATAGCCCTTAAAGAGAAAATTGTGATGATTTCAAACAAATGTTGTTTTTCAAATTTTTTAATTGAATCTTTCAAAATATTTTCAAAAGACTTATTTGAATCAGGAAATTCTACAAAGACAAAATCTTTTAAATCATCAAATGAGTCAAATTTTCTATTATTTAATAAATTAAATTTATATATAGGGAATGTTGAGTTATTCGTGAAGATAGGCATACTAAAGATAATTTATATTTGATAATCTTTACCTTAAAAAACAAAATTAAATAATTAAATTATCTATTTGTTTGATTAGAAGAAATTTATATCTTAGTAAAGATATTAGAAATGGGCACAAAAAGGGCACAAATGAATAAAAAAAATCCCCAAGCCTTTGTTTATAAGGGATTGGGGATTGAAGAGTGACCTCGACTGGATTCAAACCAGTAACCTCTTGAGCCGTAATCAAGTGCGCTATTCAGTTGCGCCACGAGGCCTTTTTTGTGGGTGCAAATATAAGTATAATTGTGTAATTTGCAAATCAAATTTAATTTAAAATCAAAAAATATCCATTACACAAATACATCGTTGCTATTCACTATTTTACAAAATAGCCGAGTCTTTCCAATGTTTTCAGTAATAAAATAGTTGGTGTGAAATTAACAATGAAAAATAATTGCATTCAACAACTTAATAAAGAAGTCTTTGTAACTAAATGCTTAAAATGGGCTTTAGGTATTGTAAAATAAGGGTGTTGATATTTTGTATGAAAAATAAGTTGATTTTTTTTGGTAAGTAATTAATAATCAATTTATATTTGCTTCAATCAAACCAAACTATTTTTATGAAAAAACAATTACTTTTAACAATTCTTACGTTGTTTATAGGAACATTTTTTGTTTCTGCTCAAGGGGTCACCTGCGGAAGTTCTTTTACAGATCCCGCCGGAATTAATGCAAATTATGCAAATAATTCTTCTGCCACAACAACAATTTGTCCTTCTAACCCGACAGATTATGTAACAGTAACTTTTAACTCATTTGCTTTAGAAAGCAATTATGACTTTTTGAAGGTTTATGATGGTACTACTGCTAGTGCACCTTTGATAGTGTCTTTATCAGGTTCTATTATTCCGAGTGCCATTAGTTCTTCTACTCCTGGTGGATGTTTAACTTTTGTATTCACTTCAGATAGTAGTGTTGCAGCAGCAGGATGGGATGCAACTGTTAGTTGTGCAGCTACTGCGCCTTTAATATGTTCGACTCCAAATGGTTTAGTTGTTACTTCAACAACAAGTAGCCCAACAGTAACATGGCCAACAGGAACTGCTACACAATGGGAAGTAGTGCAACTGCCTTCAGGAACTGCACCAACTGCGACGTCAGTAGGAACAATGGTTACAACTAATTCCTATCAAGTTACGGGTAATGCAAATAGTACAGTAGTAGTTTATGTAAGAGCAGTATGTTCGCCTACTTTATCAAGTTCTTGGTCATCACCAGTTACAATAACTATTCCTTCACTATGTGCAGCTCCAACATTGTTGCCTGCTACTAATATTACTTCATCTTCCGCCAATTTATCTTGGTCTAATGCTACAAGTGCTACTTCATGGCAATATGCCGTTCAGTTAAGTACAGTAACAACAACTCCTACAACTGGTATTGTGACAAGTAGCAATACTACTAATAGTGCAACAGGATTATTATCAGGCACTTCATATAAATTTTATGTTAGAGTTGATTGTGGAAGTGGCGTTTATGGTGCTTGGTCAGCAGCCTATTCATTTACTACATTAGGAGCTTCTTTGACAACTCCTGTATGTGGAGGAACTTTTGTTGATAACGGAGGTTTGACAGCATTTTACAATAATAACACCGATGCTACAGTTACTATTTTTCCAACTAATCCTGGAGATGTGGTTACAGTAACATTCACAGCTTTTGATACCGAAACAAGTTGGGATGGTTTATATGTTTATAATGGAAATTCAACTTCTGCACCACAAATATCAAGTTCAAACCCAGCAGGAAGTGTGCCAGGTGGCTTGCCAGGTGCTTTTTGGGGAACTACCATTCCTGGGCCATTTACTTCAACCAGTGCTGATGGTTCTTTAACTTTTAGATTTAGAAGTGATACTTCAGTAAACAAAGCAGGTTGGGCAGCTAATGTAACTTGTGGTCTTCCACCAACATGTCCTGCGCCTATTCAGTTGGTTGTTTCAGGAAATACATTTACTAGTGCCGCTATCAATTGGCATGAAACAGGTTCAGCAACCCAATGGGAAGTTATTGTTTTACCTGCATCGTCACTAGCGCCTACAGCAACATCTGTAGGAACAATGGTTAGTAGTGTTAGTACTTATTTGGCTACTAATCTTACGCTTGGAACTGCTTATAAAGCTTATGTTCGTTCTGTTTGTTCTTCATCAGATTCTAGCACTTGGAGTAGTGTTAGTTTTTCTACCTTATCTTGTGTAAATCCAACTGGGTTTGTTGCTACTAATGTTACAGCTACTTCAGCTTACATTAATTTTAGTAATATAACAAGCGCTGCTGTTCAAATTGTAATTGTTCCATCAGGAACGGCTGCTCCAACAGCTACTACAACAGGAATTTCAATTACAAATAATGGTTATTCAGCTTCTGGATTGGCTTGTGCTTCGTCTTATACTGTTTATGCAAGTGCTACATGTAATGTTTCTACAACTACTACTTGGACATCAGTATTGACTTTTACAACGTCAACATGTGTTATAACATCTGGTCATGCTAATAATATAACGCAATGTAGTGATGCTTCGCAAGCTTGTTTTAGTTTAACCGACAACGATTTAATTATTTTAGATGGTTTGAGTCCAGCAGAATATACAATTAGTTATTATGCTACTTCGGCTAATGCTACTAGCCAAACTTCGCCATTAACTTCGCCTTATTGTGTTGCTAATGGAGTTTATACAATTTATGCTGTTTTGGTAAATACTACTACTCAAGCACATCAAACATTATCATTTACTATAACAGCTCAAAATGTTGCTACAGTATCTGCAATTGCTAATATGGAGCAATGTGATGATGATCATGATGGTTCGGTTGTTTTTAATTTGACTAATCAAGTGGTTACAACTAATCCGTTAAGTTATTATTTATCAAGTGCTACTGCTATCAGTCAAACCAATCCAATAGCAAATCCAACAGCTTATACTCTTTCATCGGTTTCACCAAGTGTTACTATATTTGTTAGAGAAAGCATTGCTGGTCTATGCGATCCAATGTATAGTTTTGAGCTTCATGCTTATTCAGATTGTAATTTGGCTCACAATTGTAGTCAAGCCAATTCATTATGTGGCGCATTGGGAATCCCTTTTCCAAATACACATCAGGGTATTCATGCTGAGCCAGGAAATGCTTATGGGTGTTTAGGTTCAACTCCAAATCCAACTTGGTTTTATTTGCCAGTTAGTAATGCGGGTACAATAAACCTTACAGTTGAACAAAATAGTAGTATTGATTTTACAGGAACTGTTTTAGATGTTGATTATATTGTTTATGGTCCTTTTACTAATCCAGTAACACCATGTTCTACATCATTTACACAAAATGATATTATGAGTTGTAGTTATTCAGTAGCAGGTGTTGAACATCCTTATATTACTAATGGTCAAGTAGGACAGTATTATTTATTAATGACAACTAATTTTAGTAATCAAGCTGGATTTATTCGTATTACAATGGATTCAACATCACAAGGAGCTATTGATTGTTCTGGTATGAGATTGAATGCGTTTTTGGATTCTAATAGTAATGGAAGTCAAGATGCAGGAGAATCTAATTTCCCATTAGGTCAATTCCATTATGATGTTAATAGTGGTTCGGTTCATAATATAACTTCTCCAACAGGGGTATATAATATTTATGATATTAATGCCACAAATACTTATAATGTAAGTTATACACTTGACCCAGCTTATACTTCAATGTATGCGCTTACAACAAGTTCTTATAGCAATTTACACATTGTAACAGGAGCAGGAATGACTACTTATAATTTTCCAGTTACAAGTTTGCAAAGTTACGATGATTTGGCTGTAACTGTTGTTCCAATGACAGCACCAAGAGCTGGATTTATTTATAAAAATAAAATTGTATACACAAATTTAGGAAGTCAAACGATGGCTGGAGGAACCGTTAATTTTACAGCCAATGCAGGAACTACAATAACTGCAATTTCACAATCGGGTACTACAAGTACAGCAAATGGATTTAGCTATAATTTCACTAACTTATTGCCATTTGAAATTAGAACTATTACTGTTACAATGGCTGTTCCGTCTATACCTACAGTTACCTTAGGACAATTGTTGACCAATTCGGCTTCTATAAATCCTACCGATGGAGATATTGTATTGAGTAATAACACAAGTTCTTCAACACAGGCTGTTATTGGTTCGTATGACCCTAATGATAAAACAGAATCACACGGAGATAAAATTTTATATTCTTCATTTACAAGTAATGATTATTTATTTTATACAATTAGATTTGAAAACACAGGAACGTCAAGTGCTGTAAATGTTAGTGTTGATGATGCTTTGGATGCAAAACTTGATGAAACTTCAATTAAGATGGTAAGTGCAAGTCACGGTTATATTTTGGATAGAGTTGGTAGTAATTTAACTTGGAAATTCACAAATATTCAATTACCAGTTTCGGTTGCAGATACAGAAATTGGCAAAGGCTATGTGACTTTTAAAGTTAAAATGAAACCAGGATTTAGTGCTGGTGATAGTGTTCCTAATACTGCTTCAATCTATTTTGATAATAACCCTGCGATTATTACAAATACATTTACAACTCAGTTTGTTTCATTACTTAGTACTGCTAATTTTAATGCTGTTGATTTCTTATTGTATCCAAATCCTGCAAGTCATAGCGTTCAAATTTCATTGCCAAGTGCTACTGAAATGATTGATAATGTGATTGTGTATGATGTTCTTGGAAAATCAATTAAATCAATTAATACTGTTTCATCAAATCAGTTATCAATTGATGTTTCTGAACTGCAAAAAGGAGTTTATTTTGTTGAAATACAAACAGAAAACAATATAAAAATGATTAAAAAATTGATTGTAAAATAATCGATTATTCTTAATTGAATTAAAAGGCAGAATCTTTATTCTGCCTTTTTTTTGTTTCATTATTTTGTGAACAAAACTATTATTCAAAGCAGTATAGAAACGCATTGTAAAGACATAAAAAAAACCGAATACAAATGTGTTCGGTTATGTTTATTAAATCATTTTAACGTTTTATTTAATCACTACTTGCAAACTTTTACTTCCACTAGGTGTAGAAAGTTTACAGATGTATAATCCTGATTCTAGGTTGCTAGCATCAATAGTTTGATAGTTCAAACCTGAATTTAATTGATTTAACGGTGTTTCTTTTACTATTCTTCCCAAAGTGTCATAAAGTGCTATTGTTGTGCTTTGAACTTCATCAAGAGTAAACGTAAAATGCAATTGTTTATCTTGAGTAGGATTTGGTGCTATAGTAAAATGGGAAGCGTCAAATGAATTTTCGTTAGTTGAAGCAGTAGCAGTTGTCATTAACCAAATCATACCATTCATTAGTAATTTTTGATGATTTCCAGCAGCATCACCTGTATATCCAGTGTACAATATATCACCAGAATCTCCAGTGCCGTCGTCTATAATTGAACTATCACCAACCGCAAAAACTTTTCCGTTTTGATATTGAGAAGCGGCAACAAACGCATTTATAGTTCCCGAAGTACTAGCTCCAGATTTGAATACAATTCCTTTTACCGAACTGTTATTAGTTGTGTTTAAAGTCATAGTAGCTCCGTTAGTCCACAATACTTGAGAAGGAACTCCAAATGTTCCATGTAAAATAGTATAGTAAGGGCTTGTAATTGATAATGGAGTAAATGTTGTAGATGCACCATTAATATTAGATAAAATATCAAAAGTGATTCCTAAACCATCGTTTGCAACTCCATTATTAGTTAAAAAATCATTCCACACAGTTGGCGGGTCATTTCCATCATTATTTCTATCAGAACCAGCATGATCACATATCATCATTAATCCTCCGCCATTGGCAATAAAATTCATAATGGCTGTTTTTTCTATAGTTGTGAATAATGTATTAGGCTCTGTAACAACAAAAACTTTGTAATTACTCAAGTCTTGTACATTTGCTGAATTTCCAAAAGTGATAGCTCCATTAAAAGGTAATGTTTCTACTATATATCCTTGTTTTGCGCAATCAACAGCTATTGCAGAAATACCTCCATCCCAATAAGTTTCTAGGGTTGTTGACGTTATTCCTGATTGAGCAGGTGTAGGAATTCGTTGTGAATTAGAAGCTCCTGTAGTAGAACCCGAACTTACATAAGGAATGTGGGTTGTACTATTAAAATAAATATTGTGTGCATCGGCATCTATAATCCAATCGGCATTGCCGCACATTTCTGCTTTGGTGGCGTCAAAGAGTATTTTGTTTTGTGCAAAAGTTAAAACACAATTTAACATCAAAATAGTTAAAGTAATTTTATATGGTGTAAATTTCATAGTTGTCATTTTTGTTATAACGGAACCGACAAATTTAAACCTATTTTATTTTAAAGCTACTTAATTATTACTTAAATCGTAATTTTAACTAAATAGCACTCTATTATGAAGTAAATAATTTATAAAAATTATTTTTTTATTACTACTTTTGCAACGTTTTTTAACAACTTATTTATCATGGTAAAAGATTTATTTGAAAGAATACAAAACAATAAAGGTCCATTAGGAAAATGGGCTTCACAAGCAGAGGGATATTTTGTTTTTCCTAAATTAGAAGGAGAACTTGGTCCAAGAATGCAATTTCAAGGAAAAGATATTTTAAATTGGAGTTTGAATGACTATTTAGGTCTTGCCAATCATCCAGAAGTTCGTAAAGCCGATGCAGATGCGGCAATTGCTTATGGTGCAGCTTACCCAATGGGAGCTCGTATGATGAGTGGTCACACTAAATTTCACGAACAATTAGAAAATGAATTAGCAGCTTTTGTAATGAAAGAATCGGCTTATTTATTGAATTTTGGTTACCAAGGAATGGTGTCAATAATTGACGCTTTGGTTACTAAAAATGATGTAATTGTTTATGATGTTGATGCTCATGCATGTATTATTGATGGGGTACGTTTACACATGGGAAAACGTTTTACATACCGTCATAATGATATTGAAAGCATGGAGAAAAATCTGCAACGTGCTACAAAATTGGCTGAGGAAACAGGTGGTGGAATATTATTCATTACAGAAGGTGTTTTTGGAATGCGTGGTCAACAAGGTAAGTTGAAAGAAATTGTGGAAATGAAAAAGAAATACAATTTCCGTTTATTAGTTGATGATGCTCACGGTTTTGGAACTCTTGGAGCAACAGGAGCTGGAGCAGGTGAGGAGCAAGGCGTTCAAGATGATATTGATGTTTATTTTTCAACATTTGCAAAATCAATGGCTAACATTGGTGCGTTTGTTGCTGCCGATAAAGCTATTATAGATTATTTAAAATACAATTTACGTTCACAAATGTTTGCTAAGGCTTTGCCAATGATTCAAACTATAGGTTCGTTAAAGCGTTTGGAGTTATTGCGTAAATCATCAGAGTTGAAAGACAAACTTTGGGAAAATGTAAATGCTCTTCAAGGAGGATTAAGAGAAAAAGGATTTAACATTGGTGATACCAACACTTGTGTGACTCCAGTTTATCTTGAAGGAAGTGTTCCAGAAGCTATGATTATGGTAAATGATTTAAGAGAAAACTACGGTATTTTCTTGTCGATTGTTATTTATCCTGTAATTCCAAAAGGGATTATCTTATTGAGAATGATTCCTACATCTTCACATACTTTGGCGGATATTGATGAAACATTAACCGCTTTTGAAATTATCCGTGAGAAATTAGTAAGCGGAACTTATAAAGAAATTGCTGATAGAACGACTGTAGATTTAGACGCATAATTTAGATTTCTTTTTATAAATATAAAATCCATTCATTAATTTGAATGGATTTTTTACTTTTAAATGTGTAAAGCATAAAAAAAAGTGCTTGATTTCTCAAACACTTTTAAGTATCAATAAACTTAATTATGATTTTTTCTCTTCAGCTTTTTTATCTTTATCGCAAGATTTTTTGTCTTTAGAACATTTTTTTCCTTTAGCACAACATTCTTTTTTCTCACCCTCTTTCTTTTGAGTTTCTTGAGCATTTACATTTGCAGCGAATAAGAAAGCTACAACAGCCATCATCGAAATTACTTTTTTCATTTTTTATTGTTTTTAATTATTAATTACTTGTTGATAATTCAAATATATAAAAATATTTATTTTAGAACTCTTAAATTTATATTAATTGTTTTATTTTTTTGTTTTGGAATCTTTTACAAACATATTAAACAATAAACCACCTATTAATGCGAAGTATAAAGTGCTGTTTAATGGTTTGGAAGTTATTCTGCAAGTACCACTTAAACAGCCAATATATTTATAATATAAATAACCAGTAAAAGCTCCAATAACAGCACCAATTCCGGTAATGATTAGTGACTTTTTATGCATTAGATGCTTTTATCAATGATTGTTTTTATTAGTTCTTCTTTAGATAAAACCCCAGATTGGCGCCATAATTGTTTTCCATTTTGAAAAAGCATCATTGTTGGAACTCCTCTAACTTGATATGCAGAAGCAATTTCTTGATTTTTATCAACGTCAATTTTTAGTATTGATATGCGTTCGCCTAAATTATCTTTCACTTCTTTAAGAATTGGACCTAACATTTGGCAAGGACCGCACCAAGTAGCATAGAAATCAATTAGTACAGGTTTTTCTGAATTGATTATTTTTTCAAATGAATCGTTCATAGTTATTTCTTTTTATTAAAGTTAACACCACAGCCATTGCTAGCACAACCCATATTAAAAATAACTTGAAATAGAAAGAATAATCCAAAGGCGATGAAAAACCATTCGTGAGTTTCAAAAGCATTATAGAATAAAAAAACTACAAGCGCTAATCTGATAAAACGCATTAAGTGCCAGTTGGAAAACAATACTTGTTTCATTATTTTAAAGTTGAAGGACAAACATAACTTGTTGTTTTAATTCCAGTTTTTTTTATTGAAGCAAATCCACCTAAAACGTTAACTACATTATGATAACCACGAGCTTTTAGTATTGATGCCGCTATCATAGAACGGTAACCACCAGCGCAATGCAAATAGAAATTTTCTTCTTTTGGGAACTCCGCTAAGTGCTCATTTAAAAAATCTAATGGTGTAGAAGGCACTTCTAAAACATGTTCAGAAGCATATTCACCGGGTTTTCTAACATCAAATAAGTGTATACTTTCCTGCATTTTAGACTCTAATACTTCAGCGGTAATTGAAGTTACAGAGTCATATTCTAATCCAGCTATTTTCCAAGATTCAAAACCACCTTTTAAATACCCTAAAGTAGCGTCATAGCCTACTCTTGCAAGGCGTTTTATAGTTTCTTCTTCTCTACCTTCTGGAGTTACTAGAAGAATTGGCTGTTTGATATCTAAAATTAATGATCCAACCCAAGGTGCAAATCCACCATCAATTCCTATAAAAATAGATTTTGGAATATGTCCTTTTTCATAGTCATCTTGATGACGAACATCTAAAATTAACGCATCGGTTTCATTAGCAACCAATTCAAATGTTTTAGCATCAAATGGCTTGGCCTCTTTAATAATGTCTTCTACATTTCCATATCCTTCTTTATTTAACTTAACATTCATAGGGAAATAAGCTGGAGGTGGTAACAATCCGTCAGTCACTTCGGCAACAAATTCTTCTTTAGTCATGTCGGCACGAAGCGCATAATTGGTTGTTTTTTGTTCCCCAATACTTCCAACAGTTTCTTTGCTTAAATTTTTACCACAAGCGCTTCCGGCACCATGGGCTGGATAAACAATTACATCATCTTCTAGCGTCATAACTTTAGTTCTTAAACTGTCAAATAAAATCCCAGCCAATTGCTCTTGCGTCATGTCGGCTGCTTTTTGAGCTAAATCTGGACGACCAACATCGCCTAAAAATAGGGTGTCACCGCTAAATAACGCATAGTCTTTTCCGTCTTTATCTTTCAATAAATAACACGAACTTTCCATCGTATGCCCAGGTGTATGAAGGCAAGTGATTGTAATGTCACCAAGATTAAAAACCTCTCCATCTTTGGCAATATGAGCTTTAAAACTAGGATTTGCATTTGGTCCAAAAACAATTGGCGCACCAGTTTTCTCAGCTAAAGTAACGTGACCACTCACAAAATCGGCATGAAAATGCGTTTCAAAAATGTATTTTATGGAAGCATTATTGCCATTTGCTATATCAATATAAGGTTGCACTTCGCGCAATGGATCAATAATTGCAACTTCTCCATTACTCTCTATATAATAGGCACCTTGTGCTAAACAACCTGTGTAAATTTGCTCTATTCTCATACTGTAAATTAATTAATACTGTAAAAATAATTAGTTTAAAGGGATTACTTGGTAACTTTTGTTACAAATTTAACAAATAAAAAAGCACCAAATAGTTGGTGCTTTTTCAAAGTAAACTAAATTTTACTATTTATAATAGTGTACTTGGACAAACGTAGCTTGTTTTGGGAATAATGGTTTTTTTAATTTTATCAAATCCACCAATAACATCTACAAAATTATCAAATCCATTTTGTTTTAGAATCGAAGCGGCTATCATGCTTCTGTATCCTCCAAGGCAGTATATTACAAATGAAAGTTCTTGAGGAAATTCTAACAATTCATTTTTTAAGATATTCAGCGGAACATTGACGGAATTGACTAAATGTTCCGATTGAAATTCACTTACTTTTCGAACGTCAATTAATATTAAATTTTCATTTTCGTAAAGATTTTCTAATTGTTTGGCAGTTATTCTGTGAATTATTTCTATTTTCTTTCCAGCATTTTCCCAAGCTTTAAATCCACCATCTAAATAGCCGATAGCATGATCATAACCTACACGAGACAAACGAATTAATGCTTCGTCTATTTTTGAATTATCTTCGGTTACAATTAATATTTCTTGTTTTATATCGGTAATTAATTCACCAACCCAAGAAGCAAAATTACTTTCTAATCCGATGTTTATGCTATTAGGAATAAATCCTTGAGCAAAAACTTCTGAACGTCTTGTATCTAAAATTAAAGCTCCAGTTTTTTTAGCGATTTTTTCAAAATCTGATGGATTGTAGGGTTTATGTCCTCTTTGTAATACCGTATCCAAGCTATCATAACCTTGAATGTTCATCAATACATTTTTAGGAAAATATTGAGGAGGAGTTGTTAATCCTGAAAGAATTGCAGCTACAAATTCATCCTCTGTTAGATTAGGGTTTAAGGCGTAGTTGGTTTTCTTTTGATTTCCTAAAGTGTCGGTTGTTTCTTTGCTCATATTTTTTCCACAAGCACTACCGGCACCATGATTTGGATAAACAATTAAATCATTTGATAATGGCATTATTTTTTCACGAAGCGAATGGTATAAATGACGAGCTAATTTATCTTGAGTTAAGTCGGCAATGACGTGTTGTGCTAAATCGGGTCGGCCTACATCGCCAATAAACAAAGTGTCACCAGAAATTAATCCTTGTTCTTTTCCAGCTTCATCTGAAATTAAAAAACAAGAACTTTCCATAGTGTGACCTGGCGTGTGTAGCAATTTTATTTGAATACCACCTACATAAAAAATTTCTCCATCGGTACCTACATGCATGTCAAAACCAGTTTTCATGGTGGTAGGTCCGTACACAATTGTAGCACCAGTTTTTCGAGCCAAATCGATATGCCCCGATACAAAATCGGCGTGAAAATGCGTTTCAAAAATATATTTCAAGGTAATGTTATCACGTTCTAATCGGTCTAAATAGGGCTGTGTTTCTCGTAACGGATCTACAATAGCTGCTTCACCATTGGAAATAATGTAATAAGCCGCTTCGGCGATACAGCCTGTATATATTTGTTCTAATTTCATTCTATATTTTTTTTCAAAGTTACTATTCGTTTACAGTTTATAAAATGATAAATATCAGTTTATAATCTAGTAAAACTAATACCTTTCAATAACATAAAATGTATCAAAAGTTACCCTTGAATAAAAATTAGAAAATATATAGGCTTTTTATTTTAAAATAATTTCTTTGATGATAATGTAAATTCCCATGGCAAGAACAAACCAACCAAATCCAGTTTTGAGTTTTTCGCCTTCTATTTTTTTAGAAAGATAACTGCCTATAAAAACACCAATAATAGAACAGGTTGTAAAAATTAGTAGCGCATTCCATTCGATATTTTGATCAGGACGAATATCACCTATAAATCCAATTAATGATTGTGCAGAAACAATAAAAAGCGAAGTTCCAACAGCCA
Source organism: Flavobacteriaceae bacterium (assembly GCA_947377425.1). Lineage (GTDB taxonomy): Bacteria > Bacteroidota > Bacteroidia > Flavobacteriales > Flavobacteriaceae > Flavobacterium. The sequence goes on along the minus strand of CANCFZ010000015.1, from coordinate 8,045 downwards.
TTTTCATAGGTGTTTTAGCCAAGAACAACAAGGCTGGAATGATTAAAAATCCACCACCTGCACCAACAAATCCAGCTACTAAACCAATAAATAATCCTTGCAGAAAAATAGAAATATAGTTTAATTTATCGTTGTTAGTTATTTTTTCTTTCAAGGGTTTTATCATTCTAACAGACGCCGCAATCATCACAATGGCAAAAACCACCATAATTAAAACCGATTTGTGTAGCGTGAAAGAAGGCGTTGAAAAAACAACATCTGGAATGCTTGGGACTAGTATTTTTCGAGTAACAAAAACTGCTAAAATGGTTGGAATGCCAAACAATACCACTTTTTTAAAATCGACTAGTTTTTGTTTGGCTTTTTGAAAACCACCAAACAATGCCGTGGTTCCAACAATAAATAAAGAATAGGCTGTAGCTAAAATAGGTTCAACACCCATAACATAAACCAATATTGGAACCGATAAAATAGAGCCTCCACTACCTACTAATCCTAATGTAATACCAACAAAAATTGCTAATATATATCCAATACTATGAGTGATTTCCATTTGATTTTATTCTTTTATTTGGTATGGTAAAATACGTATTTAAAATTAAATTGTTTTCTTGCAAATTGATTGAACTGTTCTTTTGTGATCTAACATTAAATAAGTAACCCAATTCAAATTTCAAGTTTTTATTCGCATTCAAATTTACAGAAAAACCTATTCTGTTTTGATCAAAAAAATGATTTCCGTTAGAATTTATTGCATTAATAAAAAGTTCGTCATAAGCAAACAAAGACCATTTAGAATTTAATTCCTGTTTTAATCCAAGTTTCTCCCGAAATCGAAAATAATCGGGTGATGTATTTTTAAAATCTCTATATTCAATACTGTTTTTATAAATTAAAAATGTTTTTTGAAACAAATTTTGTTTCCACTCCAACCCAATAGTATATCGATTTTCATAACTCTTAACTTTATTTTCGTTGCCATCGTTTTTGATTATAGGACTGTTTTCAAAATAGGCAAATGGCGAAATAAAAACACTAATTTTAGGATTCAATTGATAATAACCCCACAATCGAATGCTATTCATCAATTGGTATTCAAACCAAAATGTATTTCTGGAATAATAATCATTTTGCCATCGATTTTGGAATTCTATTTCAGCTTTAAAACTTTTGGTAATTGGTTGTGAAATGGTAATTCGATTCCAAAAATCATAATGTGTCTTTTCTTGTGCTATTATAGAAGAAGAAACAAAAAGCAAAACTAAGATTAACCGTACTTTCAAAATAATAATATTTAAAAACAAAAATGACCCTTTTATTTAGTTTGTTCTGTTACAAATGTTACTTTCGAGCTAATAATTCTATCGAGGCACGATGCAATTTAATACGTCCTTCGTTTTCTAATGCTTTTAATAAACGAGAAACAACAACCCTTGAAGTATGTAAATCGTAAGCAATTTCTTGATGAGTATTATGAATTTCTCTTGAGTTATTGATTTTAGATTTATCTAAAAGGTAATTCAACAAACGTTCATCCATATTCATGAAAGCCAAGTTATCAATAGCCGATAGCATTTCTTTTAATCTATTATTGTAACTATTAAAAACATAATTTCGCCACGATTTATATTTCCCTAACCATTCTTCCATATTAGAAACTGGTATCATAACCACTTGTCCTTTGGTTTCAGCTACAGCTCTAATTTCACTTTTAGTATCACCCATACAACAAGCCATTGACATCGCACACGTATCACCTTTTTCTATAAAATACAACAGCAATTCGCCTTCGTCAAAATCTTCTCTCAAAATTTTAATAGCACCATCAATTAATAGTGGCATTTTTTTAATATAATCGCCAAAGTCTATTAGTACATCGCCTTCATTAAAATCGCGGAGCAATGAAACTTGAACAATTTCATCAATTAATTTTTCTTCAAAAATATAGCCATAGGTTTGTTTGAGTAACTCTTTCATAATTCTTTATTGAATGGTAAATTTCGACTTTTTTTTCAAACAAAAAAGACAAAACTACAATGCTTTGCCTTTTTTCAAAAAATGGGTTAAATTTATACGTTTTCGCCTTTCATCATTTTATTCCAGTACAAATAGGGTAACATATATTTTTTTAAAAACCAAAGTCTCCAATGGGGTTTATTGCTATTAAAGACTAACATTTGTTTCAGTTTTGGGTCGGGCGTAAATTCATTTTTATAATTGAATTCTGCCAAAACCATTTCGCCATAACCTGTTACCAACGGACATGAAGAATATCCTTCATAGGAATTATTATCGGCAGGTTTATTGGCAATTAATTTTAAAATATTATCTACAACTACAGGTACTTGTTTTCTAATGGCAGCACCAGTTTTGGCAGTCGGCAATCCAGCAACATCCCCAAGTCCGAATACATTTTCATAGGAATTGCTTTGCATGCTATTGTGGTTAACATCCATCCAACCTGCTGCATTCACTAAAGATGAATTTCTAACAAAATCAGGTGCTTGTTGTGGTGGAGCTAAATGCAAAAAATCGAATGGAATTTCCATGATTTCATTTCCTGTATGTTTTTCTTTTAATATATTATTTTCGTTAATAATACATTTATTTTCACTTTCGCCAACTTCTTTAAAATAGACAATTTTATTTTTACTGTCAATTTTTATAGGTGCATAAAATGTTTTTAAGTGAATGTTGTAGCGACCAATAACGCGCATTAACTCATCTGCTATAATTTTTACCCCAAAAATTACTGAACCTGGGGTTGCAAAAACCACATTGGTTTTATTAGAAATACCTCTTTTCTTAAAATAATGTGCTGATAAATAAGCTGTTTTTTGAGGTGCTCCACCACATTTTATAGGCGTTGTGGGTTGCGTAAAAATTGCATTTCCACCATTAAATTTTTGAAGTAATTCCCATGTTTTGTTGGGATCAACATAATTACTACAAACTACTCCGCTTTCTAATCCTTCGCGCAATCCTTCAATACCATCAAGATTGTTTACTAGACCCGGATTTACTACCAAATAATCATAGGTCATCTCTCCTGATTTTTCGGTCGATACACTATTCTTTTCAGGATTCAAAGTAGTCGCATAATCGCGTATCCAAGTAACATTTTTAGGAATATAATCTGCAGTAGGACGAACTGTTTTTTTGTAGTCAAAAGCACCTGCTCCAACAAGAGTGAATGCTGGTTGATAATAATGTTTATCTGACGGTTCAATAATAGCTATTTTTATCAGGCTATTTTTCTTCATCATTTGTGCCGCAACCATTATTCCGGCTGTTCCGCCACCAATAATTAATACTTGATAATGTGCCATAGTTTTCAAATTTAGAATTGTAAAATTAACACTACATCGATTTAGCTTTGGTAACAAATGTTACACAACTACGAATTTTACATTATTATCAATTAAAAAAAGTATTATTGATAAATTATATAAATAAAAAATAGGAATAGTTACTTTATTTCCTTAAAATGCTTTCATACCTTTCAATCCAATCTTCAACAGTTACTTTTGAAAGTAATTCACCAATTAATTCATAAGGAATATCATTCATTTTCTTGAAGCGAATGCAACTTTTTCCCATATCCAGTTTTGATATGCAATATTTTGGATATTCAGCTGCAAACCAATCGTGCAAATTTTTATCAGAATAAACCATCATGTGATAGATGTTTATAGAATTCTTTTGAGATGCCATTGCAAAAAATGATAAAGGCAATTCAGGTGTACAATGATATCCATTTGGATAAATAGAATGTGGTACAACATAACCCAACATGCCGTAAATCATTTGTTCTTCAAAACCTTTTGGAAGATTTTTTAAAGTAATTTCACGAAGTTTTTGCATGGCTTCTTTTCTGTCTTCTGGAAGCTCTGCTATATATTGCTCTGGTGTTGTTGCTTTTGATTGCATAAAATATAATTGTTTTGTAACTTTTTTTTAATTTGACAACTAATGTAAGTAAACAAAAGTAGTAATAATTTTTTTTAATAGATTTACAAACAATTACTATTAGTTATTTATGGCTCACAAAAATCCTTTACGTAAAGATAAAACTTGTTTGAACTGCAATTATGTTGTAGATAATCGCTTTTGTCCAAATTGCGGTCAAGAAAACTCGGATACTAGAAAAACATTCTTTCACTTGTTTGTGCATTTCTTTGAAGATTTGACGCATTATGAAAATGCTTTTTGGAAAACTATTAAGAATTTAATTTTTAGACCTGCATCTTTAACTAGAGAATATCTTTCGGGAAAACGAATGAGTTATTTAGCGCCAGTTAGATTGTATATTTTTGTAAGTTTTGTAACATTCTTTCTATTAAGTGTTATTCCAGATAATGAAGACGCATCAGATGTAAAAGTTACAGCTAATAAAACAAGTCTTGTTACTAAAAAAGTTGCAGAAAAAGATACTGTTTTTAAAGAACAACAAAAGATAATTGATTTAGAGAAAAAGGGAATGCTCTCTAAAAAAGATTCCGATTCTATTCAGAAAATGATTGTAGAATCTAAGGAAAAAACACTTGAAGATAATAATGAATTTACTCTTTATGGAAAGCATTATAAATCGGTTCATGAGTTGGATTCAATTCAGCAGCATTGTAAACCATCTGAAAGAATGGGAGCTTTTCCTTATTGGATGAATAGAAAAATGCAATTGGTTCAAGATAAATATCCCGCTAAAGAACTTAAAGAAAAATTTATAGAATCATTTATACATAATTTGCCAAAGTCATTATTTATTTATATGCCTTTGTTTGCCTTTGTATTATGGGTTTTCCAAAATAAAAAGCGTTGGTATTATTTTGATCACGGAATATTTACCTTACATTATTTTTCGTTTTTATTGTTAGGAATACTAATAATTCGATTAGAAAGCTATCTATTAGGTTTTTTAAGTGATTATATGTTATTCAGAATTATTGACTATATTTTTACTTCGGTTGCTATACTTTATATGCTTTATTATTTCTTTCCGGCGCACCATCGTTTTTATGGAGATTCTAGAGTAGTATCGATTTTCAAAGGAATAACCATGTTTTTTATCAATATGATTTTTATAGCTATTATATTAACACTATTTGCAATTTATACATTCATTAATATTCACTAAATATGAAAAAAATAATTTTATCTCTAAGTTTAGTTTTGGTTTTACTTGCTTCTTGTTCAGGAAGTCAGAGTGCTGTTGCTACAAAAGTTGCTGCACCGCTTGATGTTCAAAGCTATGTAAATTCTATTACGTCAGATGAATTGAAAACCCATCTTACTATTGTTGCTTCAGATGAAATGGAAGGTAGAGATACCGGTAGTTCTGGTCAGAAAAAAGCTGGAAGGTATTTAATTGAACAATATAAAATGAATGGTATTTCTTTTCCAAAAGGAGCTGATAGTTATTATCAAAAAGTACCTGCTGAATATATGAACAAACAGGACAATGAGAATTTACCTGATTCTGAAAATATATGGGCATTTATTGAAGGTTCTGAAAAACCTAACGAGATAGTAGTTGTTTCGGCTCACTACGATCATGTTGGAATAAAAAAAGGTGAAGTTTATAATGGTGCCGATGATGATGGTTCTGGAACAGTAGCGTTACTTGAAATTGCTCAAGCATTTGAAAAAGCTAAGAAAGAAGGACACGGACCAAAACGGTCTATTCTTATTATGCACATGACAGGCGAAGAACACGGCTTGTATGGTTCTGGATATTATTCTGAACATCCATTGTTTCCTATTGCAAATACGGTTGCCGATGTTAATATTGACATGATTGGACGTCGTGATGAAGCACACAAGGATACCAATAATTATATCTATCTAATTGGTTCTGATTATTTGTCGACTGATTTATACAACATTTGTGAAGCGGCAAATACTAGATACACACACATGACTATTGATTATAAATTCAATGATAGAAAAGACCCTAATCGTTTTTACTATCGTTCGGATCATTATAATTTTGCTAAATTCGGAATTCCAGTAGTGTTTTTATTCAATGGAGTTCATGCAGATTATCATAAAGCTAGTGATGAAGTTGATAAAATTGAATTTGATGCTTTGACTAAAAGAGCTCAATTAGGATTCACTATTGCATGGGAATTAGCCAATCGTGATACTCGAATTGTTGTAGATAAAGACGGAAAGTAATAAGTAATACTTTTAGTTTTTTAATAAAAAGTAACCGCAGATTTGCAAATTATAATTACACAATCTGTGTATGAAATTTGCAATTCTGCGGTTTAAGTTTTTAAGGATATAGCTATTTTTTTATATAATTTCAGCACTTAATCCCGCTTCTAATAATGATGAACATTGTGGTTCTAATTCATCATAAGAGCCTGTTTTTACAGTGCATAATCCTTTGTAATGAACTAAAATTGCACATTGTTCTGCTTGCTCTGCGGTGTGTTTGCAAACTTTAATCAAAGTGTCAATAACGTGATCAAAAGTATTGACATCGTCATTGTAAAGAACTATTTCATTATTGATTACAGCTTGTTCTTCTACTAAAACCTCTTCTTGAACTTTTTCAATAGTACTCATAATATAGTGTAAATAAAATTGGTACTGCTAATTTACATATTTCAATGAAACCCAATTGTTTCTTTCAAACTTTTTAACATAAGTTAATCCTTTTTCAGTGCAACACCCATCAATAAAAGGAATGTCTTCATTGTAAAAACCACTTAATAATAAGATGCCGCCTTTGTTCAAACAATCAACATAAGCTTGCATGTCATTCAACAAAATGTTTCTGTTGATATTAGCGATAATCAAATCATAGTGTTTGTCTTTCAACAAAGCTGCATCACCTTCATAAACTGTTATTTCATGGCAATTGTTGCGTTCTGCATTTTCAATAGAATTCAAATAGCACCAGTTATCAATATCAATGGCATCTATAGGTTGAGCACCTTTCATTTCTGCTAAAATAGCTAAAATAGCGGTGCCACAACCCATGTCAAGAGTTTTCATTCCAGCAACATCTATCTCTAATAAATGTTGAATCATCATGTGAGTCGTTTCATGATGTCCAGTTCCAAAACTCATTTTAGGTTCGATTATAATATCAAATTCCGCATCAGTTTTGGGATGAAAAGGCGCACGAACATGGCATTTTCCGTCTACATCAATAGGTTCAAAATTCTTTTCCCATTCCTCATTCCAGTTGACTTGGTCTATTTCTTCAATTTTATAGGAAATAGTAAACTCTGGAGAAGTTAAAATGTAGATGTCTTCTAGAACATCTTCGCTCCATAAATCTTTTTGAATGTAAGCCACAATTCCTAAATCGGTTTCAATAAAGCTTTCAAATGGTTTTTCGCCCAACTCAGCAATAAGTATTTCCGAACCTAATTCTTTTGGTTCTATCGTAAAATGATATCCTAAATATATATTTGACATGTAGTATGTTTTTTTGCAAAGGTAAGAATCAAATAGTAATGATTGCTGAAAATATTTTTGTTAAAACATAAGAGATTAATGTTATTTTCGTTATTGATAAAAAACATTATTTTAATGAAAAAAATGGCACCTATTCTGTTACTGCTTCTGATGATTGCTTCCTGTAAAAAAGAGCCAAAACACCAGGTGATTCGGTCGTTTTGTTATTGGAAAACTGGAGGTTACTTTAATTCAGAAGACGATTCGATTTTAAAGAAATTAGAAGTAAAACACATTTACCTTCGTTTTTTTGACGTCGATTGGAATCCTTATGTAAAAGAAGCACAACCTATCGCTACAATTTCTAATATTGATATTGTTGATAGTTTGCAATTGACACCAAGTGTTTTCATTACCAACGATGTATTGTTGCATTCCAGCAAACCACAGTTAGACCAATTATCGAAACGAATTGCTACTCGAATAGCTCAAGTAATTGATTTTTATGCAGCTCAAACCGCTAGGTCACGTGCTTATGATATTGCTGACATGGATTATAAACAGCAAGAAGGAAAGAAAATCATGATTCGATTGAATGAGGAGGAACTCGCTAAAAAAGAACAACCAAAAATAGA
>CANCFZ010000014.1 GCA_947377425.1 Flavobacteriaceae bacterium | reverse complement strand
CCTGCCAATATTTTTTATGGTACGAGCATACCCACCTGTATTTTGGTTTTGAAGAAAAAACGAACCACTACCGATGTGCTGTTTATAGACGCCAGCCAACATTTTGAAAAGGTGAAAACCCAAAACGTATTGCGCACCGAAGACATTGACAAGATTATAAGCACTTACAAAAACCGCAGCAATGAGGATAAATATTCTTGCCTTATCCCTATCTATTCTATCAGTAGTACAGACGCGATTCATCGCGTCTCTGCATCTGCATCATCATCTGCATCATCATCATCATCATCAGAAGGAGATGCGATTAATCGCGTCTCTACGTGTATTGCCGATAACGATTACAATTTAAACATTCCGCGCTATGTAGACACCTTTGAGGCCGAAGATGCTATAGATTTAACTGCCATTACCCAAGAACTGCGTTTGTTGGCTGAGGCTCTCGAAGCCACCAATACTACTATTGCTGATTTTTGTGCTGAATTAGGAATTGAAACCCCATTTTAAGATGAGCAAGCAAAGTAACATACCGCAATTGCGGTTTAAGGGGTTTGAGGGTGAATGGAAAGAAATTATTTTAGGAGATTTATTGACATTTAAAAATGGGTTAAACTCTGATAAAGAAAAATACGGAAAAGGAATAAAATTCATTAATGTTTTAGATATTTTAAATAATAATTTTATCACTTATGATAACATTATCGGCTCTGTAGAAGTTACAGAAAAAGAGTTTGAAAAAAATGAAGTAAGTTATGGAGATATTTTATTTCAAAGAAGTTCAGAAACAAGAGCAGAAGTTGGTCAAGCTAATGTCTATTTAGATAGAAATAAAAGTTCAGTTTTTGGAGGGTTTGTAATTAGAGGAAAAGCAAAATATGAATATAACCCTTTATTTATGAACTATCTTTTAAGAACTCCAATCGCTAGAAAAGAAATAACAGATAAAAGTGGCGGAAGCACAAGATACAACGTTGGTCAAGACACATTAAGTCAAGTTCAATTAACCACTACAACCCTACCCGAGCAAGAGAAAATAGCCTCATTTTTAAGTGCGGTAGATGAAAAGATACAGCAGCTTACTCGCAAAGCGGCATTACTAGAACAGTACAAAAAAGGCGTGATGCAACAATTGTTCTCGGGCAAATTAAGGTTTAAAGATGAGAATGGTGAAGAGTATGCGGATTGGGAGGAAAAGAAATTGGGAGAAGTTGCAACAAAAAAATCTTCAAACATTTCTGCGAATAAAATTGAAGATAATTTTGGTGATTTCATTATTTATGGAGCATCTGGTATTTTGAAAAAAGTTGATTTTTATAAAGAAGAAAACGATTATATCAGTATTGTAAAAGATGGTGCTGGTGTTGGGAGATTATTATATTGTAAAGGGAAATCATCTGTTTTAGGTACAATGGAAATTATCAGTCCTAAACAAAATATTGATACCTATTTTTTATTTTGTTTACTTTCAAATATTGATTTTACAAAATACATTACAGGAAGTACAATACCACACATTTATTTTAAGGATTATTCAATTGAAAATTGTGGTATTCCCTCATTACCCGAACAGCAAAAAATTGCAGGATTTTTATCGGGTATAGATGAAAAAATAGGTGTTATTAAATGCGAATTAGGGAAAATGCAGGGGTTTAAAAAAGGGTTATTGCAAAGGATGTTTGTGTCGTAGAGACGCGATTTATCGCGTCTTTGTAAATGATGATGATGATAATAATGTGGAGGATGTGGAGACGCGATGAATCGCGTCTGTACCCAGGATGGATGTAAAAATGCGATTTATCGCGTCTTTATAAATGATGATGATAATTTGGAGGATGTGGAGACGCGATGAATCGCGTCTGTACCGCAGGATGGATGTAGAAATGCGATTTATCGCGTCTTTGTAAATGATGATGATAATGTGGAGGATGTGGAGACGCGATGAATCGCGTCTGTACCGCAGGATGAATGTAGAAATGCGATTTATCGCGTCTTTGGAAATGATAATTATATGAATGATGCGGATGATGATATTCCGGATGATATTCCGGATGATATCATTCGCGAATGATAGAGACGCGATAAATCGCGTCTGTACTAGGCATTGCAGGATGGATATTCGCAATAATAATATGTGAAATGAAAATAATGAAATATGAAAAAATTTCAAAATAAATATCGAATCCCTTCCGCCCGGTTGCAAAATTGGGATTATGGAGAAAATGGTGCGTATTTCATTACAATATGCACCAAAAATATGGTGCATTATTTTGGCGACGTAGAGACGCGATTAATCGCGTCTGTACAGGATGCGAATGATGATGCGAATGATGATGCAAAATGCGAAATGCAATTGAATGAATTGGGTGAAATTGCCTATCGAAATTGGGAAAATATTCCAAATCAATTTCCCTATATTGAATTGGGTAGTTTTCAAATTATGCCCAATCATATGCATGGGATATTGATAATTAATAAAATGAAAATATCGGGCGCATTATCCGCCGATTCCAACGTAGAGACGCGATTAATCGCGTCTGTACAATCGCAAAATGAAAATGAAAATGAAAAAGGCGGATTTGCAGGCGATAAAAATCCGATGTTAAATGAAAATATATCACGCATTATAAGATGGTATAAAGGAAGATGCAGTTTTGAAATGCGAAAAATCCATGCCAATTTTGAATGGCTATCGCGATTTCATGATCATATCATCAGAGATTCAAATGAATTCGAACGAATACAAACCTATATAGAAAACAATCCATCAAAATGGTTTGAAGATAAATTTAATAAACGCTAAATGGCACATCAATCAGAAGCACAATTAGAAAATAATTTAATCCAACAATTGGTTGGACTGGGCTATACATTGGTAACCATTGCTGATGGTTCGGCATTGGTGGCTAATTTGCAACGTCAGTTGGAGGTTTTTAATGACACTACTTTTACGGCTAAAGAGTTTGATGCTATATTGAATCATTTGGCAAAAGGCAATGTATTTGAAAAAGCCAAAATGCTGCGCGACCGTTTTCAATTGACCAAAGAAGACGGTACTTCGTTTTATGTGCGCTTTTTTAATACCGAAGATTGGAATCAAAACTTATATCAAGTTACCAATCAAATCAGCCTTGAAGGCAGTTATAAAAACCGTTATGATGTAACTCTTTTGGTGAATGGTTTGCCATTGGTGCAAATAGAATTGAAGCGTTCGGGTATTGAAATTAAAGAAGCCTTTAACCAAATTAATCGTTATCAGAACCATTCCTTTTGGAGTAATCATGGCTTGTTTCAGTATGTGCAGTTGTTTGTGATTAGCAATGGCGTTAATACTAAATATTTAGCCAATAACAAATTGCAATCGGTGAAGCAAACGTTCTTTTGGGCGGATGAAACCAATAAAATCACTACAGAATTACCTGAGTTTGCAGCATCCTTTTTGAATCCGAATCATTTGGGTAAAATGGTGGCGCATTATATAGTGATTAATGAAACCCATAAGGTGATGATGGTATTGCGACCTTATCAATATTTTGCTACCGAAGCTATCATTCATCAGGTTAAAAACTCTAATGATAATGCCTATATATGGCATACTACAGGTTCGGGGAAAACGCTGACATCGTTTAAGGCAAGTCAGATTGTAATGGAATTGGAAGAGGTTTACAAAGTGGTTTTTGTAGTAGATAGAAAAGATTTGGATTACCAAACCATGACCGAGTTCAATGCGTTCAAGAAAGACAGTGTTGATGTAACGGATAATACCCAATCGTTAGTCAATCAATTGACGGATTCTAATACCAAGTTGGTTTTAACTACGATTCAGAAATTGAATAATGCAGTATCAGAACGCTTTGCAGGAAAAATAGAATCGTTGCGCCATAAAAAGATTGTGTTCATCTTTGATGAGTGCCATCGTTCGCAGTTTGGAGAAACGCACGAGCGTATTACCAAATTCTTTGATAAAAGCCAATTGATTGGATTTACAGGCACACCGATATTTGCGGAGAATGCTTCTAAAAACGAATTTGGAAAGCGCACTACCAAAGATTTGTTTGGCAATTGTTTGCATAAATATGTAATTACGGATGCTATTAAAGACCAAAATGTATTGCGTTTCGGGATTGAATATGTTGGGAAATATAAAAGCAAGAGCAATACGTTTATAGATATTGAAGTAGAAGATATTGACAAGCAAGAGGTGTTGAATTCGCCACAGCGTATTGAAAAGATTGTAGATTATATCATTGCGCATCACAAACAAAAGACGTTTAATAAAGAGTATTCGGCTTTACTTGCTGTGAATAGTATTGATAACGTTTTTCAATACTATGATTTCTTCCAACAAAAGAAAGTGGCAGGATTGCATGATATGCGTATAGCTACCATTTTTACTTATGGTGCTAATGAAGATTCAGACGAAGCACAGGATTATTTGCCTGAAGACACTGATTTTGATATGGCTGCTGAACCTAGAACCAACTATCAATCAAGTCACAGTCGCGATAAATTGGACAGCTATATAGTTGATTATAACCAAATGTATGGTACAAGTTTTACTACCAAAGACAGTAAGCAGTTTGAAAACTATTTTAAGAACATAAGCCAGCGATTAAAAGACCGTGAAAAGGAAAGTTTCAACTATGAGAAAGACGGATTGGATTTGGTTATTGTGGTGAATATGATGCTTACGGGTTTTGATGCTAAGAAAGTAAACACCTTGTATGTAGATAAGAACTTGAAGCAACACGGATTGATTCAAGCGTATTCGAGAACCAATAGAATATTGGGTGAACAGAAATCGCAAGGCAATATTCTGTCTTTTAGAAATCTAAAAAAAGCTACTGATGATGCGATTACATTGTTCTCCAATAAAGAAGCTATTGAAGTAGTTACAATGCCCAATTATGAAAAGATAGCAGAGAAGTTTGAAGAAGCTTTAAAAGATTTGCGAGACATCACTCCTACTTACCAAAGTGTAAACGATTTAGAAACGGAAGATGCCGAAGCACTTTTTGTGCAAGCGTTTAGACGCTTATTGCGAACTATGAATGTGTTGCAATCCTACACTGATTTTGATTGGAATGATTTGGCAATTGACGAGCAAGAGTTTGAAGATTACAAAAGCAAGTATTTGGACTTGTATCAAAAAGTAAAACAAGACCACGAAAAACAAAAGACTTCTATATTAGACGATATTGATTTTGAATTGGAATTAATACACCGAGATCAAATCAATGTAGCGTATATTTTGAAATTGCTTTCACAAATGAAAGGTGCTAACACTTCTGATGCTAAAGCACAACGCAAAGCCATTATGGATTTGTTGGGTGGTGACATTCAATTGAGAAGCAAACGAGAATTGATTCAGAAGTTTATTGATGAGAATTTACCCCATATTAAAGACGGTGATAACATCAATGATGAGTTTGAGAAATTCTGGCAAGAGCAAAAAGTACTAGCTTTAGGTAAACTATGCGAAGACGAACATTTAGACAAAGCCCAATTCAAATCGTTAATAGATGCTTATATCTATAGCGGTAGAGAACCGATAAAAGATGAAGTTTTTCAGTGTTTAGACAATAGACCAAGTATTCTGCAAGCGAGAGTAATTGGAGAACGGATTATTGCTAAGATGAAGGAGTTTGTGGAGGTGTTTATTAAAGGGATGGTGGCGTAATTCTAGTATTAAATAGTGTCAGCAAAAATATAATAGGAATAATGAAGATAACAGAATTAATAGTAAATTAAAATCATGTCAAGATAAGATGTTGCTTTTTATGATGCTTGCCTTCGAGAACATTTTTTTATTTCAAAACAATTAGTTTTAGTACTTTTACAATCTCAAAATCACAATTATGTCAGTAGCCAAAAAAGATTACAAAAGAATAACCGTAAAATCACTAATTGAAATGAAAGCCAATGGCGAGAAAATCTCCATGCTAACAGCCTACGATTATACAATGGCAAAAATTGTTGATACCGCTGGAGTTGACGTAATTCTTGTTGGCGATTCTGCCAGTAATGTGATGGCTGGACACGAAACAACTTTACCCATAACTCTTGACCAAATGATTTATCATGCAAGTGGTGTTGTAAGAGCTGTAAATAGAGCTTTGGTCGTAGTAGATTTACCTTTTGGAAGCTACCAATCTGACCCTAAAGAAGCCTTGCGTTCTTCAATCAGAATTATGAAAGAAAGTGGTGGACACGCTGTTAAATTAGAAGGTGGAAGCGAAATTAAAGATTCTATCAAAAAAATATTAAATGCCGGAATTCCTGTTATGGGACATTTGGGATTGACACCACAATCCATATACAAATTTGGAACTTACACTGTTAGAGCTAAAGAAGATGCTGAAGCCGAAAAACTTTTGGAAGATGCCAAGTTGTTAGAAAAATTAGGCTGTTTTGCATTAGTTCTTGAAAAAATTCCAGCGCATTTAGCCGAAAAAGTCGCTCAAAGCATTACGATTCCTGTAATTGGAATTGGTGCTGGTGGCGGTGTTGACGGACAAGTATTGGTAATTCACGATATGTTAGGAATGAACAACGAATTCAGTCCAAGATTCTTACGCCGTTATTTAGATTTATATGAACAAATGACTTCAGCTATAGGAAATTATGTTATGGATGTGAAATCGAAAGATTTTCCGAATAAAGAAGAGCAATATTAACTTTAGTTTAAACGTTTAATTTTGTTTAAAAGTTTAAAATAGTTAGATGTCAGAAAAAATACTATCCAACAAATCCAACCTCCAAATTCTTCACGAAGACAATCATATTATTGTGATTAACAAACGTGTGGGCGATATTGTTCAAGGCGATAAAACTGGTGATAAACCGCTTTCTGAAATTGTAAAAGAATACATTAAGGACAAATACAACAAACCAGGTGAAGTATTTCTTGGTGTTGTTCATCGGTTAGATAGGCCTACCACTGGAATTGTTGTTTTTGCCAAAACGTCTAAAGCTTTAACGAGGTTAAACGAATTGTTTAGCAACAGAGAAACTCAAAAAACTTATTGGGCAGTTGTCAAAAACAAACCACCTAAAAACGAAGATAATCTAATTCATTTTCTGAAAAGAAATGAAAAAAATAATACTTCCAAAGCCCATTTAAAAGAAGTTCCTGAGAGCAAAAAAGCATCATTAGATTATAAAATTATTAAAGAATTGAATAATTATTTTGCTTTAGAAATCAATTTACATACAGGAAGACATCATCAAATTCGTGCGCAACTACAAGCTATTGGCTGTTCTATTAAAGGCGATTTAAAATATGGTTTTGACCGCAGTAACCCTGATGGTGGCATCCATCTTCATGCTCGAAAATTAGTTTTTATTCATCCTGTTTCAAAAGAAGAGATAGTTCTAATTGCACCTACACCAAATGAAGTAATTTGGAATGCTATTTAAACTAATTTAAGTTTTTTTTCGTTTTTAAATTTAGATTTATTATATTTATAAATCCTAACCTAAATCTTTAATCATGAAAAAACTAAGTATAATTGCCCTTGCTCTAATTTCTTATTCAGTATTTTCACAAGACCATTTTGCGGGACTTAACACTTCGAGCCGAGTTGGAATATTAAGTACATCAATAAATCCAGCCGAGTTAACCAATATGTCCAATCGATTTGAAATCAATGCTATTGGAACCAGTTTTAATATTGCTAATAACAAAATTGGCTACAGCGATTTATTTTCCAACAGCAGTATGGAATCCTTACTTTTTAAAGGAAATGACCCTGTTAATATGAGGATTGATGCTGAAATCTATGGATTAGGATTAGCCATGAAATATAAAAAATGGGCATTCGCTATTACGTCAAAAGCACATGGAAAAATGGATGTTGTTGATGTTGATACCAAACTTGGAGATGCTCTTGTTAATGCTGGATTGAATAGTGCTTTTGGTGCTGCAACAATAAACAACAATTACAACCAACGTTTAAACGGAACTACTTGGGGCGAAGTTGGGTTTACATTGTCAAGAAACTTAGTTGATAAAGCAAAATATAAATTTAATGTTGGAGCCACTTTCAAATTACTTTTTCCTGGTTCTTACGCTAATCTTGGATTAGATAAATTTCAAGGAACAATCACCAATAATGCCGGACAAGTATATATGAATAATACAACTGCCAATTTAAACATTGCCTATTCTGGTGGATTAGCCAATAATTTCACGAATTTTAATGATTATTCTAAATCGGTATTTGGTGGTATGAATGGATTTTCTGGAGATGTAGGAGTTAATTTTCAATGGAAAGACAAACCAGAAACTAATCCGAAGAAAAACTTGAATAAATACAAATTGAATATTGGAATGGCTTTTAGAAATATAGGATCCATGACTTTTAAAGATGATAACAATCACGCTACAAATTATCAATTAGACATTCACTCAACTCTTGCTAATCCTCAAGGTTTAAACCTAAATCAGTTTCAGAATATTGATAATTTACAACAAGTTGAAACCATTCTAATAAATCAAGGTTACCTAAATATTACACCACAGAAAAAAGATTTTGTAGTGAAATTACCAACATTATTCTCGGCTTATGCTGATGTGAAGATTATTTCAAAATTATTTATTACTGGTTACATTCAACAAAAATTAAACAGCAATAATTCAAACGACCAAATCACAGTTCAAAATAGTTATACAGTAACACCTCGACTTAATTTAGGCTTTTTTGAAGTCTATTCACCATGGACTCACAATGAAGTTTCAGGAATGAATGGCGGAATTGGATTTAGAGTTGGAGGATTCTATTTAGGTTCTGGCTCTATTGTTACAGCCTTAATCAACGACACAAAACAAGCTGATTTCTATACTGGTTTTAGATGGGCATTTTTATAAAAAATGGAGTTTAAAACCAACATAACTTATCGAAAAGAGCGCCTTAAAAAACTTTTAAGTGTTCTTATTCGATATGAAAACGAAATCGTCTCTGCTTTACATAAAGACTTTAAAAAATGTGAATTTGAAGCCGTTCTAACTGAAACCAGTTATGTAATTTCTGAACTAAAAAATACCATTAAAAATATTGATAAGTGGGCAAAACCTAAATGGATTTTGCCTTCATTATTAAACTTTCCATCTTCCGATTATATTTTGAGTGAACCTTATGGAAAAGTGTTAATCATTGCTCCTTGGAATTATCCATTTCAATTGGCATTTTGTCCATTAATAGCAGCCGTTTCTGCAGGTAATCAAGTTGTAGTAAAACCATCCGAATTGACTCCAAACACTTCTGCAATTATCAATACAATTGTTTCCGAAGTATTTGATAAAAACCATGTCCAAGTTATTGAAGGTGGCGTTGAAGTGGCACAGCAATTACTTTCACAACGTTGGGATTACATTTTTTTTACAGGAAGTGTTGTCGTTGGAAAAATTGTGGCTAAAGCTGCTGCTGAATATCTAACACCTGTAACATTAGAACTTGGCGGAAAAAATCCGTGTATTGTTGACGAAAATTGTAATGTAAAATTAACGGCCAAAAGAATCGTTTGGGGAAAATTTATCAATGCTGGACAAACCTGTATTGCTCCTGATTATTTGCTAGTTCATCATAAAGTAAAATCAAAATTGATTGCTGCTCTTAAAGAAGAAATTATTTTAGCTTATGGCGAAAATCCAGAAATATCAAACGATTTTCCTAGAATTGTAAATCAGAAAAATTGGCTAAGGCTAAACTCTTTTTTAGAAAATGAAACTATTTTATTAGGTGGACAAACCAATAAATATGAAAATTATATTGCTCCTACTCTATTGGACGAATCTAAATTGGATAGTTTAGTAATGCGTGATGAAATCTTTGGTCCGATTTTACCAATAATTAGTTATCAAGACGAAAGTGAAATTGAAATTATAATTTCAAGATATGAAAAACCTTTGTCGTTGTATGTTTTTTCAAACAATATCAAATGGGCAAAAGAAATCGTCAAAAAATACTCTTTTGGTGGTGGCTGTATTAATGATACCATAATTCATTTTTCTAATAATCGCCTTCCTTTTGGCGGAGTTGGTCACAGCGGAATAGGTGCTTATCATGGGAAATTAAGTTTTACAACCTTTTCTCACAAAAAAGCAATTATAAAAAAAGCTACTTGGCTAGATTTACCTTTAAGATATGCGCCTTATGGTAATAAATTAAAAAAAATAAAAAAAATACTCAAAAGGTTGTAAATAAATTTTAACATTATTATTTTTTTGAGTATATTGCTTTAGAATTTGATGCTGCAACTAAGTATGATTTTTAGTTTACTATATACCAACACTCTAGCTATTTCTTTAGAAACTATTTTTTGTTTTCTCAAGCCATTTTCAACCTTTTCTATTTTATCTTTAAATTTCTTTTTTCAAAAGTGGTTTATTGCATTAACAATCGCTCTAATTTTATTTTATTTCGGAGTTGTATCGTACCTATCTAAAAAGAAAAATAATAGTTTCATTACTAATTATACCGAATTTGCTCCAAAAGTAGAACAATATAATATGTACCTTCTTTTTTTCGGAATTGCAATTCCTTTAGTAGAAGTTATTTTAGAACTATTTCACATTAGAACAAAAAGTCAATTGCTTATAAAAAGTGCATTTGGCATTAGTTTACTCAGCATTTATTTTATAAATACTAAAACTGATTTGTTAAAAAAATCATTCAAGTCAATTTTTATTTTAATTTATTTGTCATTTTTTGCCTTTAATCTTTACAACATTATTTATGTCCCATTTGAGCTAATTGTATATATTAGTTTAATACTAAATATTTTTATTTCCTATTATGTATTTAAAAATATGATGCAGTATTTATTGTTTATGGCAATTATATTTTTACTTACAATAAGTCTCTATCAACAAGATATTTTGAATACTAATTTAATTGTGATTCTTGTTTGCGCCTATATTTTTATAGTTACAATACACTCGGCAATTCATTTTGCAACTGTGAATACAAAAAATAAATTTTTATTTGCAAATGAGATTGTAGACAAAGGAAACATGCTTACAATTACTACAAACAAAAAAGGTGAATTGTCTTTTTGTAGCAATCAAGTTACTGAAATTTTGGGATATTCGCCCGAAGAAGTTTTGGGGTTGAATTTTTGGAAGTTAACTGAAGACCCCGATTTTATTGGCGAAGAATACCACGATGATTATGTAGATGAACGATTGTATGTAAGAAGATTAAAATGTAAAAATGGTGATTATAAACACATTCAATGGAAAGATCGAAAATTTTCTGATAATTTAGTTATTGGTATTGGGCAAGATGTTACAGATCATATTCATATTCAAAATCAATATAGAAACCTAATTGAAAATGCAAATGATATTATTTATGAAACTAACATCAAAGGAAATTATACATTCATAAACAAATATTCTGAAACAATAACAGGTTATGAAATAAGTGAACTTTATCAAAAACATTATTCCGATTTAATAAGGGATGATTACAAACAAAAAGTTGTTGATTTTTATAACAATCCATCAAAAAGAACAAATAATTTTCCATCATTAATTTTTCCAATTTGCAAAAAAAATGGAGAATCAATTTGGTTGTCTCAAAATGTAGCAATTAAAAGAAATGAATTCAATAAAGCAATAGGATTTACAGCAATTGCAAGAGATATAACACTTATAAAAGAAATTGAAATTGAAAAATTAAGAAAGGATAAAAAAGTTAGATCGTATAACGAAACTCTAAAAAATATCACTTTAAAAAATCAATTCAAATCAGAAATATTTGAAGATATTTTAGCTAATATATTAAAAATTGTTGCTGAAAAAATTGATGTAAATAGAATCAGTTATTGGGATTATACCCCTGATTTTATTGAATGTAAAAATCTTTATATACAAAATAAAAATAAATTTGAAAGTGGCGTTATTCTATACAAAAAAGACTTTCCAACCTATTTTGAAGCCATTGAAAATGAAATTCAAATTGTATCAACCGATGTTTATAAAAGTCCTGAAACCAAAGAGTTTTGCTTAGATTATTTTCCACAAAATGAAATTAAATCAATGTTAGACACTCCAATAAACTTAAACGGTAAGTTAATTGGAATTTTATGTGTAGAATCAACAACAAAAGTAAAACATTGGGATAATGAAGACATCAATTTTGTACGAACTATTGCAGATGTAATTACACTTTCTGTAGAAACACAAAAAAGAATAGAAGCTGAAAAAAAATTATCCTACAAAAATGAAATATTAAGCGTTATCACTAAAATAACAAATAAAGTTTTAATTAGTAAAAATAATTCCGACATGTTTGAAGGAATTATTGACCAAATAGGAAAAGTAACAAAGACAGAAAGAATGTCTTTTTTCTTAAACAATGAAACCGAGAAAATAGTTGAACAAAAATTTAGATGGACAAGAGAGTTAAATGCAATGTCACCACTAAATCCTGTTTTAAAAGTTGTAGCCCACAGTCAAGTTATTGAAGTTATAGATGTATTAAAATCAAATAATCCATACCATTCATTAGTAAAAAACATAAAAGATAAAACAACTCGTGAGTTTTTAGAAACATTAAAAACAAAATCTATTTTATTTTTACCAATTCATGTTAAAAATGAATTTTATGGTTTCCTTGTTTTTGATGATACTGTAATTGAAAGAGATTGGACTAATGAAGAAATAAACACACTTTTAACATTATCCAATAATATTTCGTCTGCAATTGAACGAAATTTGAATGAATCCATTATTCAAGAAAGCGAAGAAAAATTTAGGTTACTTGCAAACAATATTCCAGGAACTGTGCATTTAAGTATTTATGATGACACATGGACAAAAATATATTTGAATGATGAAGTTGAAAAACTTACAGGTTACTCTAAACAAGATTTTATAGAAAATAGAGTTTTTTATTTGAACATTGTACATCCAGATGACGTACATATTTTGATAAATGATGCTGAAAAACTAAATAAAACCATTCATAAAATACACTTAATTTATAGAATAATTCACAAAGAAGGTCATATTGTATGGGTTGAAGAATTTGGAGAACCAATCGTTAAAAATGACAAAATAGAATTTATTGTTGGTATTTTTACAGATATTACTAAAAGAATCGAAGCAGAAGATGCTATAAAAGCTAAAGAATATGCCGAGGCTGCCAACCAAGCAAAATCAGAATTCTTAGCCAATATGAGTCATGAAATAAGAACTCCTTTAAATGGAATTATTGGTTTTACAGATTTATTAAAAAGCACAAGATTAGAATCCATTCAGCGCAATTACATGAACACAATTAATGAATCTGCACATTCATTAATGGAAATAATAAATGATATTTTGGATTTTTCAAAAATAGAATCCGGAAAATTAGAATTAGATGTTAAAAAATATGACTTACAAGAACTTATAAGCCAAGTAATTGAATTAGTAAAATATGACACCAATAACAAAAAATTAGAACTAGAATTAAATATTGACAAAACTGTTCCTAAATACATTTGGGCAGATAGCATTCGTCTCAAACAAATTCTAATAAATCTTTTAGGAAATGCTGTTAAATTTACTGAAAAAGGAAAAATAACTCTTACAATTGAAGATCTTAAAAACATAGATGAAGACGAGTCAAACCTTTTATTTTCAGTAAAAGATACAGGAATTGGAATTAAAAAAGATTTTCAAGAGCAAATTTTCAATGCTTTTTCACAAGGCGATAATTCTACCACAAGAAGATTTGGAGGAACTGGACTTGGACTAACAATTTCAAATCAATTATTATCATTAATGAATAGTAAATTGAATTTAAGAAGCAATGAAAAAGAAGGAAGTGAATTCTACTTTAATGTAATTCTAAAAACTTCAAATGAAACCACCAACGAAGAAATTGAAAAAATAGAAGTGATACTAAATGACCGAATAGAAATAAACTATGGTCATGAAAACTTCAAAATTTTAATCGTTGAAGACAATAAAATCAACATGCTTTTGGCAAAAACATTGGTAAAACAAATACTACCAAATGGAACAATATTTGAAGCCGAAAATGGAAAAGTAGGCGTAGAAAAATTCAATTTATTAAATCCAGATTTAATACTTATGGATGTACAAATGCCCATAATGAATGGCTATGAAGCTACAAATGAAATAAGACAAACTCAAAAAGGACAACATATTCCAATAATAGCACTCACGGCTGGCACAGTTGTTGGAGAAAGAGAAAAATGTTTAGAAGCTGGCATGAATGATTATGCCTCAAAACCAATTATAAAAGAAGCTTTGGAAACACTACTTTCTAAATGGATAAAAAACTAATAAACAAAATTAAAACATGAAATGGATTGGTAATCGTCAAAGTGACAATGTTGAAGATAGAAGAGGAATGTCTGGTGGCGGAAAAGCAATTATTGGTGGTGGTGGAATAGCTATTATTTTTTTTCTATTAAAAATGTTTATGCCAAATAGTGCACCATTATTAGACAATATTCAACAACAAGTACAACAAAACCAAACTACTTCTAGCGGAACTGATCAACAAAAAGAATTAACACCAGAACAAAAAGAAATTGGTGATTTTGCTAAAACAATTTTGGCTTATACAGAAGACACTTGGTCGCAAGTATTCAAACAAGAAGGCAAAGAATATGAATATCCAAAAATGGTTTTATTTTCAGAAGCTGTAGAAACCGCTTGCGGAAGCGCAACTTCTGCATCAGGGCCATTTTATTGTCCTGGAGACCATAAAGTGTATGTAGATTTAGAATTCATGAAAGAACTGAAATCTCGTTTTGGAGCAGAAGGAGGTGATTTTGCAACGGCTTATGTCATTGCTCACGAGATAGGTCATCATGTTCAAAACCTATTAGGTACTTCCGATTGGATGCGCCAACAACAACAAGGAAAAAGTGATGAAGAAGCCAATAAATTATCAGTTTGTCTAGAACTTCAAGCCGATTTTTATGCTGGTGTTTGGGCACATTATAACCAAAAATATATTGAAAAAGGTGATATTGATGAAGCCTTAAGTGCTGCTAATGCCGTTGGTGACGACGCAATTCAAAGTAAAATGCAAGGTCACGTTGAGCCTGATACTTTTACTCACGGAACATCAGCACAAAGAATTTACTGGTTTAAAAAAGGATATGAATCTGGTGATATTAAACAAGGTGATACTTTTGCACTATTATTAAAATAATTAGAATATTAGCTTTAAAATCATTAATTTATAAATTTTACGACCTAATTTTAAGATAATCATAAATCGACGTAAATACTACATAATTTAGCTGTTGTCTAACTTCAATTGACAACAGCTTTTATATTTTTGCACAAAAAAACATGAAAGTCGGAATTGATAGCATTGCATTTAATATACCTAAACTGCATTTACCCATAAAAACTCTTGCCGAAAACAGAAATATAGAACCCGATAAGCTTATAAAAGGACTTGGTTTACAAAAAATGAGTTTTCCAGATGTCTATCAAGATGTGGTAACTTTTGGAGCCAATGCAGTATATAAACTCATTCAGCAAGAAAACCTAAATCCAAAAGACATTGCTCGAATTTATGTTGGAACAGAAAGTGGAGTGGATTCTTCTAAACCAATAGCATCATATATTACAGAGCTTTTAGAGCAAAAATTAGGCGTAGGAAATTTTAACAACTGTGATACTTTAGATATGACTTTTGCTTGTATTGGAGCAATCGATGCTTTGCAAACTACTTTAGATTTTATTAGATTAAATCCAAATAAAAAAGCAATTGTTGTAGCAACAGATAATGCAAAATATGATTTGAATTCAACTGGAGAATATACTCAAGGTGCTGGAGCAATCGCATTGTTAATTACAGCAAATCCAAGAGTTTTATCTTTTTCTAAAGAAGTTGGAGTTGCTACTCAAGGTGTTTTTGATTTTTTCAAACCGAGGCGTTATGTGTCTAAAAAAGACATTTTAAATACAACTGATAATCCTGAATGGTTTGGAATTCAAGAAAATGAAATTGCATTCTACAAAGAACAACCTGTTTTTGATGGACATTATTCTAATCAATGTTACATCAATAGAACCTATGAAGCCTATTCACATTATAAAGAAATCACGAATCAAACAGGTGTATTGTATCAGAATTGGGAAAATATTTTAATGCACCTTCCCTATTGTTATCAAGCTCGTAGAACATTTGTAGAAATTTATTCTAAAGAAAATAATTTAACAGACGACATCAAAACCATTGCAAAAAGTACTGAATATTTAGAGTTTGTAACTAAAACCATTTTTCCATCAGAAATTGCTTCTGGTCAAGTGGGTAATATGTATACTGGTTCTATTTTTCTTGGTATGTTATCTACTTTATGCTTTCATTTACAAAATGATGCCGATTTAATTGGTAAAAAAATGGGGTTTATTGCTTATGGTAGCGGCTCCAAATCTAAAGTTTTTGAAGCTGAAGTTGAATCTGATTGGAAAACCATTATAGCAAAAACACAATTATTTGAAGCATTAAGCAATTCTACAGAAATTGATTTTGGAACCTATATTTCTCTTTACAAAAAAGAACAAAAACATGCCGTTTTAGTACCTAAAAACGAGTTTGTTTTAGATTATATTGAAAAAGAAAAACCAATGCTGATTGGCGCTAGATATTATAAATTTGTTTAATTTTTACCTAACAAAAACTCAATAGGAATATGCAATCGTTTGTTCCATGACTTTTCACTGTGTTCTTCACCTTCAAATTTTTGAGTCGACCAGTTTTGAGAAGTAAAACCTTTAGCTTTCATAATTTTATCTACTTTCAATTGAAAAGGTTCATACATGGCGTCTAAAGTTGCCGTTCCATAATCAAAGTATAATTTGTGATTCTTTGGATTAGGTAAATGCTTTTTCAAATACTCAAAAAATGCATTGGGAATAGGATTGTTTTCAACAGCAAAGATTCCAGGCCAATGTGTTGACAAACAAGCTGCACCACCAAAAATATTAGGATATTCACAAATAGCATACATAGAAATTAATCCGCCCATACTACTTCCTGCAATAAATGTATGTTTTGCATCAGTATAAACTGAATATTTTCCGTCAATTATTGGTTTTAATTCCTTCACTATAAACTTCAAATAATTATCTGAATTTATTTTGCCTTTATTAAAAACACTTTGTCCGTTACTCCTATTGGCTTTATAAATAGAATCTTGTTGATTTTGAGTCAAACTTTCAAATGGCTTTTGAGGAAAATAATCAACATGGCGCGTGTTTCCATCAGAAGCCATTCCAACCACAATTACATCTTGAATTTTACCTTCTTTCATTAATTTAGAAACAACATCATCAACATCCCAAGCTTGTTTGTTCCATGTTGTTTCAGAATCAAACAACATTTGTCCGTCGTGCATGTATAAAACACAATATTTTTTTGAACTTGAATAATTTTCTGGTAACCAAACATCAATATTTCTGGGTGTTATATAGTTGGATTTGAAACTCTCCATTCGTTCTAATTTTCCAGAAGCAACTTTAGGAAGATTTTGAGATATAACAATCTGTGAAATCATTAAAAATCCCAATTTTAAAATTGACTTTATCATAATTATCATTTATAAATTTATCCCAACCAGCCTTCTCTATCCAAACTTCTGTATTGAATAGCTTCAGCAATATGATTGGAAACTACAATTTCGGCATTTTCTAAATCGGCAATCGTTCTGGCAACTTTTAAAATTCTATCAAATGCTCTGGCAGAAAGATTTAGTTTTTCCATTGCAGTCTTTAACAAAAGTAAGGAAGTTTCGTCAAGTGCACAATGTTCTCGTATTTGTTTGGAACTCATTTGAGCATTATAATGAATGTTGTCAAAAGCTTCAAATCGTTTAGTTTGAATTTCTCTGGCTGCTGTAACACGTTTTCGAATATCGATGCTACTTTCTGCTTTTCTGGTTTCGGTAAGTTTGTCAAACGGAACTGGCGTTACTTCAATATGAATATCAATTCTATCCAAAAGTGGTCCCGAAATTTTACTCAAATACCGCTGCATTTCGTGTGGTGAAGAGCTTTGAGGCGAATCGGGATCATTAAAATAACCACTCGGACTTGGATTCATACTTGCAACTAACATAAATGATGAAGGATAAGTTATAGTGAACTTTGCTCTCGAAATAGTTACTTCTCTATCTTCCAGCGGTTGGCGCATTACTTCTAGAACTTCACGTTTGAATTCGGGTAATTCGTCTAAAAATAACACACCATTATGAGAAAGTGAAATTTCTCCAGGTTGCGGATAACTTCCGCCACCAACTAAAGAAACCGAACTTGCGGTATGATGTGGCGCACGAAAAGGTCGTTGACTCATCAAACCCGCTTCTTTTATTTTTCCGGCAACCGAATGAATTTTGGTAGTTTCTAATGCTTCTTTCAAAGTCATTGGCGGTAAAATACTCGGTAATCGTTTAGCCAACATAGTTTTCCCTGAGCCTGGTGGTCCAATTAAAATGATGTTATGTCCGCCAGCTGCAGCAATTTCCATACATCGTTTAATACTTTCTTGACCTTTGACATCTGAAAAGTCAAATTCTGGAAAATCTAATTCTTTATAGAATTCTTCTCTAGTATTGATAATTGTAGGTTCAATTGTGCCTTTTCCTTCAAAAAAATCGATTACTTCGGTTACATTTTCAATTCCGTAAACATCCAATCCATCAACAACAGCGGCTTCTTTTGCATTTTGTTTTGGTAGAAAAAAACCTTTAAAACCTTCTTCTCTCGCCTTAATTGCTATTGATAGTGCTCCTTTGATAGGTTGCAATCCACCATCGAGAGACAATTCTCCCATTATCATGTACTTATCTAAATCATCGCCTTTTATCTGTCCAGAAGCAATCAGAATTCCTACAGCCAATGTCAAATCATAGGCAGAACCTTCTTTACGTAAATCGGCAGGAGCTAAGTTTATGGTGATTTTCTTTCCCGGAAGTTGGTATCCGTTGTTTTTTAGTGCAGCAGCAATTCGGTAACTGCTTTCTTTTATAGCGTTATCAGGCAAACCTACAAGATGATACCCAACACCTTTATCAATGTTTACTTCTACGGTGATTGTAGTCGCTTCAACGCCAAAGACGGC
This sequence comes from Flavobacteriaceae bacterium, assembly GCA_947377425.1. Taxonomy (GTDB): domain Bacteria; phylum Bacteroidota; class Bacteroidia; order Flavobacteriales; family Flavobacteriaceae; genus Flavobacterium. The sequence goes on along the minus strand of CANCFZ010000014.1, from coordinate 2,368 downwards.
GCTTCCAAATACTTTTACTAACATGGCTTATATATTTAATTAAATGGCTTATAATGATACAAATATATAAAAGTTTTTGAAAATAAAAATATCCTATATGATGTGAAATAAATTAAATGTAAAACAAAATAATCTTTTTGTACATTTTATTTGTCTATATGTAAAATAAACTTTACATTTGAATTGAATTTTAAATCTTTTTTTATGAAAACACATTTTTTATTTCCAAACAAGTACAAAAAAATTGGTTGGATTTTGTTTGTTCCAAATTTTATAACAGGCTTAGTTCTATTCTTTTCAGGATATGATTTTGATAATCATTTTAAAATGAATGTTTTTGCATTACTAAGCGATCAATTTCTATCGAAACCTACCTATTTTACATTTGTAGAAAGTGGAGTTCTAGATGAAGTTCTATTAATTCTAATTATTGTAGGAGCTTTATTATTAGGATTTTCTAAAACAAAAAATGAAGATGAATTTATTTCAAAAATCCGTTATGAAAGTTTAGTTTGGGCTACCTATTTCAATTTTAGCTTAATGATTTTAGCAACATTCTTCATATATGGATTTCAATATTTTAATGTATTATTAGCTAATGTTTTTGCCATGTTACTTTTCTTTATAATACGCTTTCACTATATGATTTATAAACTTAATAAATCAAGTAACGATGACGAATAATTTAAAAGTCTTGAGAGCTATCAAGAATATATCACAAGAAGATTTGGCTAAAAAAATTGAAGTCAGTCGGCAAACAATAAATGCTATGGAAAAAGGCAAATATGTTCCTTCTACAGTTTTAGCATTAAAGTTGGCTCGTTTTTTTGAGAAACCCGTAGATGAAATTTTTACTTTGGAAGATACCGATTAAAAAAAATCCCATCAAATTTAATACTTGATGGGATTTTTATCTTACTTAAAATTTGCTATTCCTTGTTTGAGCCAATTTTCATATAATTTAACATCAGGATCATAACTTGTAGTTGGTTTTTCTGAATTCAAATTATTTCCTTCTAAATCAACTAAAACATATAATGGTTGTGTGTTGGTTTTGTATTTGGTAATCATGAAATCAGTCCATTTATCACCAATGGTTACAATTTCTTCTCCTGTAGATTTAGAAATAAATTGCTGGTCTTTTGGTAAATCTCGTTTATCATCTGCAAATAATGAAATAATTACTACTTCTTCTTTTAATATTTTAGAAATAGTAGAATCCGTCCAAACGTTGTTTTCCATTTTTCTACAATTTACGCACGCATGACCTGTAAAATCTAATAAAACTGGTTTTTTAACTTCTTTTGCATAAGCTAATCCTTTTTCATAATCGGTAAACGTTATGAGTCCATGCTTGTTTCTCTCGGCACCATCGGGTAATTTTTCATTTGATACAAATCCAGTTGAACCTCCAACTCCATTCGGACTTTCACTATATTCTTCTGGTGGAGGGAAAGCACTAATTAATTTCAAAGGTGCACCCCAAAGTCCTGGAATCATGTAAAATGTAAACGACAAAACCAACAAAGCCAACATCAATCGTCCAACAGAAATATGATTTAATGGTGAATCATGTGGCAACGTAATTTTTCCTAATAAGTAAATTCCCCAAGTTCCAAAAATAGCTATCCAAATGGCTAAAAATGTTTCTCTTTCAAAATAATGCAATTGTAAAACCAAGTCGGCATTTGATAAAAATTTGAATGCAAAAGCTAACTCTAAAAATCCTAGTGAAACCTTAACGGTATTTAACCAACCACCTGATTTTGGTAAAGAATTCATCCAAGCTGGGAATAAAGCAAACAACATAAATGGTAACGCAATTGCGGATGAAAAACCTAACATTCCAATAATTGGTGCTATTCCTCCTTTGGAAGCTGATTCTACTAATAATGTTCCAACAATTGGTCCTGTGCAAGAAAATGAAACTATTGCTAGAGCTAAAGCCATGAAGAAAATTCCAACAATTCCGCCTCTATCGGCTTGTTTATCTACTTTATTTGCCCAAGAATTTGGTAACATAATTTCAAATGCTCCTAAAAATGAAACAGCAAAAACTACTAACAATATGAAGAATGTAATATTAAACCAAACATTTGTTGAAAGTGCATTCAGTGCCTTTGCACCAAAAATTGCATTTATAGTCAAACCTAAAACAACATATATAGCGATAATTGATATTCCATACAAAATTGCATTTCGTTTTCCTTGCGCTGGAGTTTTACTTTGTTTTGTAAAAAAACTAACCGTCATTGGTATCATTGGAAAAACGCAGGGTGTCAACAAAGCTGCCAATCCGCCCAAAAACGCTAATAAAAATATTGTCCAAAGTCCTTTTTGCTCTTCTTTTTTTGGTTGATTAATTGTT
>CANCFZ010000013.1 GCA_947377425.1 Flavobacteriaceae bacterium | reverse complement strand
TAAAAATAGAATTCTATGTTCAATAATTTAAGCGAAAAACTAGATAAAGCCTTTCATATCCTAAAAGGACACGGAAAAATCACCGAAGTTAACGTTGCCGAAACTCTTAAAGAAGTTCGTCGCGCCTTGCTTGATGCCGATGTCAACTTTAAAATTGCTAAAGATTTTACTACTACAGTAAAAGAAAAAGCAATGGGTCAAAATGTATTAACTACATTAGAACCAGGTCAGTTGATGGTGAAGTTGGTTAAAGACGAATTAACCGAATTAATGGGTGGTGATGCAGCAGGAATTAACCTTTCGGGTAATCCAACTGTGATTTTAATGTCGGGTTTACAAGGTTCGGGTAAAACAACTTTCTCTGGAAAATTAGCCAATTATCTTAAAACTAAAAAGAACAAAAAGCCACTTTTGGTAGCGTGTGATATTTATCGCCCTGCGGCAATCAATCAGTTGCATGTTGTTGGAGATCAAATTGGTGTTGAGGTTTATTCAGAACCAGAAAATAAAAATCCTGTCGATATTTCGCTCAAAGCTATTGCTTATGCTAAAGCAAATGGTTTCAATGTAGTAATTGTCGATACGGCTGGTCGTTTGGCTGTTGACGAAGAAATGATGACTGAGATTGCTAATGTTCATAAAGCAATTCAACCACAAGAAACTTTGTTTGTTGTTGATGCTATGACAGGTCAAGATGCTGTAAATACTGCAAAAGCCTTTAACGATAGATTGAATTTCGATGGAGTTATTCTTACCAAATTAGATGGTGATACCAGAGGTGGAGCAGCAATAACAATAAAATCAGTTGTAAACAAACCTATTAAATTTGTTGGTACAGGTGAAAAAATGGATGCTATAGATGTATTCTATCCTTCACGTATGGCTGACAGAATTTTGGGTATGGGTGACGTTGTTTCGCTTGTAGAACGTGCTCAAGAACAATATGACGAAGAAGAAGCAAGAAAAATACAAAAGAAAATTGCTAAAAACGAATTTGGTTTTGATGATTTCTTGGCTCAAATTCAGCAAATTAAAAAAATGGGTAGCATGAAAGATTTAATCGGAATGATACCAGGTGCAGGAAAAGCTATGAAAGATGTTGAAATTGAAGACGATGCTTTTAAACATATTGAAGCAATAATTCATTCGATGACTCCAATAGAAAGAAGCAGACCATCATTACTTGATATGAAAAGGAAAACCAGAATTGCAAAAGGTTCAGGTAGAAAAATAGAAGAAGTTAATCAATTGATGAAACAATTCGACCAAATGAGCAAAATGATGAAGATGATGCAAGGACCGGGAGGAAAAAACATGATGCGCATGATGGGCGGAATGAAATAAAATAAAATGTAGAGACGCGATTTATCGCGTCTTTTTTTATATAAAAATTTTAATTTTTTATATTTTTGTAAAACAACAACACAACACACAAAATAAGTACACATGCAAATTTTAGACGGTAAAAAAGTATCCGAAGACATCAAAAATGAAATAGCAGCCGAAGTTCAAAAAATGAAACATAATGGAGAGAAAGTGCCACATCTTGCCGCAATTATTGTGGGAAGTGATGGAGCAAGTTTAACTTATGTTGGAAGTAAAGTTAAAGCATGCGAAAGAGTTGGATTTGAATCAACTTTAGTCAAAATGCCAAGCACAACATCGGAAACTGAACTATTAAAAAAGATTAAAGAGCTGAATCAAAATGATGATATTGATGGTTTTATAGTGCAACTTCCATTGCCAAAACAAATTGATACACAACAAATCATCAATGCAATCGATCCAAGTAAAGATGTTGATGGTTTTCATCCAGAAAATTTTGGTAAAATGGCTCTAGATATGAGTACTTTTATTCCAGCAACGCCATTCGGAATTCTAGAATTATTAGAACGCTACAATGTTCCAACCGATGGGAAACACACCGTTATTATTGGAAGAAGTCACATTGTTGGTCGTCCGATGAGTATTTTAATGGGAAGAAATCAGTTTCCAGGAAATTCAACGGTTACTTTAACTCACAGTCATACCAAAAATATCAATCAAATTACTTCTCAAGCCGATATTATTATCACGGCACTTGGAGTTCCAAATTATCTAAAAGCCGAAATGGTAAAAGATGATGTAGTTGTAATTGACGTAGGTATTACTCGTGTTGCCGACGAAACTTCTGAAAAAGGATATAAAATTGTTGGCGATGTTGACTTTGAAAATGTATCTAAAAAAGCCTCATTCATTACGCCAGTTCCTGGAGGAGTAGGGCCTATGACAATTGCAATGTTGTTAAAAAATACGCTTTTAGCAAGAGAGCAAAAAAGAGAAAAAAAATAACATGACTTTTTCTATTGCAACCAAAGAACAATTTCCTATTATAAGAGATTTGGCATATAAAATTTGGCCAAGTGCTTATGGCGAAATACTTTCTAAAGAACAATTAGATTACATGTTGGATATGATTTATAGCATAGAATCTATTGAAAAACAAGTTGCTAAAAATCATGTTTTTTTGTTGATTAAAGAAAACGATAAGTATTTAGGTTTTGCTTCTTATGAATTGAATATAGATAATTCTAATAAGGCAAAGATTCAAAAATTATACGTTTTACCCGAAACACAAGGTAAAGGAATTGGCAGAAAAGCCATTGATTTTATAAAAAAAATTGCTTCTGATTCCAATAATGAAGCATTTATTTTAAACGTAAACAAATATAATAAAGCGAAATATTTTTATTTAAACTATGGTTTTAAAATAATTAATACCGTTGTAATTGATATTGGAAATGGTTACGTTATGGATGATTATGTGATGGAAATTAAATTTTAAAACTGCTTCAAAATCATTAGAAAAAACGATAAAAATAGTTTATCTATTTCTAAAATTCCTATTAGAAGTATTTGAAATTTTTGGGGTTACTTTTGGAAAACTTGCTTCTTCTGTTTTACTTGAGGGTTCAATCAATTGATTAAGTTCATTAATTTCTTCTTGGGTCAATTCACGATAACGACCTACAAGAATATCTAGTGAAATATTTATTATTCGAGTTCTTTTCAAGGCTGTTACATCATAATCCAAATGCTCGCACATTCTACGAATTTGTCTGTTTAATCCTTGAGTAAGCACAATTCTAAAAACATATTTACTTATTTGCTCTACCTTACATTTTCTTGTAATAGTATCCAAAATAGGAATTCCATTCGCCATTCGTTCAATGAATCTATCTGTAATTGGACGATTTACGGTTACAAGGTATTCTTTTTCGTGGTTGTTTCTCGCTCTAAGAATTTTGTTTACAATGTCGCCGTCGTTGGTCATGAAAATTAGACCTTCACTAGCTTTGTCCAATCGTCCAATAGGAAAAATTCGCTCTGGATAATTGATGTAATCTACAATGTTGTCTCTAACATCAAGGTTGGTGGTACATTCAATTCCGACTGGTTTGTTGAAAGCAAGATAAATGCGTTTTTCTCTTTTTTCTCTAATCAATTTTCCGTTTACTCGCACTTCGTCATCTGGGCTAATTTTTGTACCCATTTCTGGAACGATGCCATTAATTGTAACTCTTCCTTGCTCAATAAGTTTATCGGCTTCACGACGTGAGCAAAATCCGGTTTCAGATAAAAATTTGTTTATGCGTGTGAGGTTTTCTTCCATGTTGCAAAGGTAAGAATTTGAAATTAAAGACAGAAGTGTTTTAGTATTTTGAACAAAAGGAAAAATGGATTGTTATAGCCCTGACAGCAATGGTACCTTGTTTAATGGATGGCAGGAAAATGGTTTGTAAATAAAGCCCAAGCAGTTACGCTTCTATAAAAGCAACAATACTTTGATATAAATATTCATCGTGCATGCTGTGTCCGAGCCCTTTAGTGGTTATAAATTCAGCTGTTTCCCATGATTTTGCTATTTTTTTTCCTTCTTCAAAAAGCACAATTTTGTCATCAATATCATGTGCAATTATTCCAGGAATTGTACTATTTTTTAAGAATTTAGAAGCTGAAAAATCATCAATAGTTATGTCAAATCGTTTCTTGGTATAATCAATTAATGACTTGTGAATGTGTTTATTTAAGCCTAAAAGGTTAATGTAATTATTCAAAATAACTTTAAAATCGGAAGGAGAACCAATAAGAATCATTTTCTCAAAACTATGATTGTAATGTGCCTGAAAATAAGCAAGTGCATTACCGCCAATGGAATGACCAATTACAATTTTAGGATTGAATTTTTTAACAACTTCGTTAATAAATTCAGCATAAGTGGGCACATTAAATTCTTTTCCGCTACTCAATCCGTGAGCTGGAGCATCAATTGCAATTATTGTTTTTCCAGTTTTTAGTAATCGTTTTAGCAATTTTTTCCATCTTGTTGCATTGCTTTCCCAACCGTGAACTAAAAGAATAACTCCGTCATTATTTCCTTTCCAAGTATATGTTTCAAATGTATGTTGGTTGTGAGAATGGCTTTCTCGCTCAGATTTTAAAAGTGTTTTAGGAAGATTATTTGCATTAAGTTTTCCTTTTCGTGGTTCACTAAAAAATTGGTATGCCAAAGCATAAGCCTTTTTTGGATGTACATAACTCAAGATGTTTATGTATAATCCAATGCTTTTAGCTAATATAATTTGAGTGATTTTTTGCATAAAAAAATCCCGATTTAATCGGGATTTAAGGTATTACATTTTTGCGAATATTTTTTCCATTTTTTCTCTTTCTTCTTCTGCAAGTGAAGCGTCAACTAAAATTCTTCCTGAATGCTCATCAGTGATGATTTTTTTTCTTGAAGCAATCTCAACTTGAATTTGTGGAGGAATTGTAAAGAATGAACCTGCCGAAGCACCACGTTCAATAGAAACAACTGCTAAACCATTTCTTACACTAGAACGAATTCTTTTGTAAGCAGCAAGTAATCTATCTTCGATTTGACCTTCATATTCGGCTGATTTCTCTGTTAAGAAGCTTTCTTCTTTTTGAGTTTCAGACATAATATCGTTCAATTCGGCTTTTTTGTGCTTTAAGTGAGTTGATTTTTGATCTAATCTATCTTTTGAAGTAGCAATTACTTCTTTTTTGTGTTCTATAGAAGCTTTCATTTCTTTAATTTGCTTTTCAGACAATTGAATTTCCAATTCCTGAAATTCAACTTCTTTAGTTAAAGCATTGAATTCTCTATTATTACGAACATCTTTTTGTTGTTCAGTATATCTTTTTATAGCTGATGAGTGATCCTCAATAGCTACTTTTTTAGCTTTAATACTGTCTTCTATTTGTACTAAATCACTTTGTAATTTTTCCAAACGAGTAGTCAAACCAGCTACTTCATCTTCTAAATCTTCCACTTCTAAAGGTAATTCACCTCTTACATTTCTAATTTCGTCAATTCTGGTATCAATAATTTGTAAATCGAAAAGCGCTCTTAATTTTTCTTCAACGCTCAATTCTTTTGTAGTAGCCATATTCTATAAGTACTTAACTGGATTAGTATTTTCTTCTGATAAAACGATTGCAAAATTAGTAATTTTTTCCTTAAGAAAATCAACAATATAATTTTTTGTATATCTTTCGCTCTCAAAGTGACCAATATCGGCTAGAACTATCTGATTTTCAGATTCATAAAAGTTATGATATTTCAAATCAGAGGTTAAATAAATATCAGCATTAGCCTGAATTGCATTTTTTATAGCAAAACTTCCTGAACCACCAAGAACAGCAACCTTCTTTATTGGTTTTCCTAACAATTGAGAATGTCGAATTCCACCACATTGCATTGAATTTTTCACAAAGTTTAAAAAATCATTTTCCGACATTGGATTTTCAAGTTCTCCGGTCATTCCTAATCCAATATTTTGATGAAAATTTTGTAAATCATATATTTCGTAAGCAACTTCCTCATAAACATGATTTGAAAATAGTGCTTTCAAGATTTTACTTTGCAAATGTTTCTCAAATGTAACTTCAATTTTGATTTCATTTGTTTGAGTCAATTCACCTTTATTTCCTATGCTTGGGTTGCTATTTTCATTTCCTTTATATGTTGAAAATCCTTCGCTATTAAAGCTACAATTGTCATAATTCCCAATTGTTCCTGCGCCAACATTGCATATTGCGGTACGAACTTTTTCAGCATTTTCAGGAACAGTGTAAGTAACCAATTTCTGAATAAAATTAGGTTTTGGAACCAAAACTTTAGTGTTTTTCAACTCCAACGCATCACAGAAAATTTTATTAACTCCATTTTTATGATTGTCTAAAGCGGTATGAACGGCATAAATTGCAATATCATTTTTAATTGCTTTTAAAACCGAACGCTCTACATAATTTTTACCGGTAATTTTCTTCAAACCCGAAAAAAGAATGGGATGGAAGCACACTACTAAATTGCATTTTTTAGCAATAGCTTCATCAATTACCGCTTCTAAAGCATCGTGGCAAACCAAAACTCCAGTTGCCTCATCTTCTTGATTACCAATTAATAATCCTACATTGTCAAAATCTTCAGCATAAGCCAAAGGCGCCATTTCTTCTAGGATTGTAAGGATTTGTTTTATTTTCATATAGCTAATATCTGAATTCTAATATTAAGTTTCCCACTCGTTCAATAATTCTTTAATTATCCATACATTATTGCTGTTTTCAATCAATAAATAACAACCATAATTATGTTCAATATTTCTATAAAATGCGACTTTAACTAAACAATATTTTTTAGCAAAATACATTGGTTTACTCACAATCATTAAGCGTTGGTTGTTGTCATTGAAGCGAATAGAAACTTTATGAAATTCGTCTAAAGACAAACAAGCATTGACTTTGCTTTTTAAATATTGATTTTGGTTGTTGAATACAGAATTATATTCTTTAGACCAATCTTCTTGTAATTGATTATTGATTTGTTTTTTAATTTCTGCTGAATTTTGTTTCAATAAAGAACTTTTATTAATGACTTCAAAGGTTTCTTCGTTATTAGGTGCTTTCGAACAATAAAAACTTAAAAGTTGCAAGCGATTTTTTACAATCACTTTTTCATTTTGATAATACTTGCTCAATAAAATTTTAAGAATAGCTGCATCTTGGTTTTCTTGAGAAAATCCTATTTGGAAGCAAAATAAAAAAGCTGCAATTAGTTTAAAATCAAATTTCATTTTTCAAATTATTTTCCATCCAAAGATAAAAAAATGTTACTTTCGTACTATGATTATTTTAAGGTATTTATTTTTTCCATTTTCCATTTTATATGGAATCGTAACTTCTATTAGAAATTTCTTTTTTGATATTGGATTTTTAAAATCATATTCGTTTGATATACCAATAATTGCGGTTGGAAATTTAAGCGTTGGCGGCACAGGAAAAACGCCGCAAATTGAATATTTAATTCGGTTACTTTCTCCAAATTACAACGTGGCTACTTTAAGTCGTGGCTACAAACGAAAATCAGAAGGGTTTCTCCTAGCAGACGTAACTTCTAATGCCGAAATACTTGGTGATGAACCGTTTCAAATGCATCAAAAATTCCCAAATATAAAAGTTGCCGTTGATGCTAATAGAAAAAACGGAATAGAACAATTGTTGTCTTTGTCTGAAAAACCAAATGTGATTTTATTAGACGATGCGTTTCAACATAGAAAAGTAAAAGCTGGATTTTATATTTTGTTAACAGCTTTTGATGATTTGTTTTTTGATGATTTTATACTTCCAACAGGAAATCTTAGAGAAAGTAGAAGTGGAGCAAAAAGAGCTGATGCGATAATAATAACAAAATGTTCAAAAGATTTGTCGGAAATTGCACAAAGAAATATTGAGAAAAAGATAGCTTTGAATGTACCAATTTTTTTTAGTTTTATAGATTATGATGACAAGATTTACAATGAAACTGATTCCAAAAGTGTTAATGAAATAAAGAATAGTGATAAAGTACTTCTTGCCGGAATTGCAAAACCACAATCTTTTTTTGCTTATTTAGATAAAAATAATGATACAAAATTAGAATTTCCAGATCATCATCATTTTACACAAAACGATATTATAACAATAAAAAGTAAAGCAAATAACAAATTAATTGTTACAACAGAAAAAGATTATGTTCGATTGAAAAATAAAGATTTGAAATCACTTTTTTATTTACCCATAAAAAGTAGTTTCATAACTGAACAAAAAAAGTTTGATGAAACTATTTTAAATTTTATAAATTTAAGTTCAAATAAATAGTATATTATAAATAGATATTGACTAAAAAGAGTTAGAATTAATCTTAACTCTTTTTTTGTTCCATAAATTTCGCTTTTTTTTTTTAATAGATGTATTTCAGCAGTTATAATGGTTGTGTGAAGATAATAATCAGTAATAAATTTTTAAAGACATTGTTTAGTCTACATTTACAACATTAACAAATGTTTAATTCATAATCGCCCTTAATGGAAAGTTGATTATTGAATGTTCCGCATAAAATGTATTTCTAGGATTCTCCTTGAAAACATTAACAAACTAAACAAACCATCCCATTTTATTTAATTTCCAATGAAAAAAAAAGTATTATATAGTATAATAGCTATCGCTCTATTGTGTTTTCCGAATAAAAATTTTGGACAAGTTCTTAATTTGGGTACACTTACAAATTTTGCGGCTTATTCAGGTACTGGTGCAGTTTCTAATACAGGAACTTCTGTTCTTACAGGAGATATTGGTACTAATGTTGGAGCAATAAGTGGTTTTGGATTACCTTCTACATTAAATGGTTCTATATATAATGCAGACACTACAACAACACAAGCTAAAATAGATTTACTTAGAGTTTACATTCATCTTAGTGATTTATTTGTTACTAATACAACACATGCAGCAGCATTTGGTAGTGGTGAGACAATTTTTCCAGGAGTTTATTCTATTGCTGGTGCAGGTTCATTAGCAGGTACAGTTATTCTTGACGGACAAGGAAATCCCAATGCAGCATTTGTAATAAAATTTGAAGGAGGATTTTCAGCTGGAGCAAGTTCAACGGTAGTTTTAGCCAATGGAACTCGTGCTTGTAATGTTTTCTGGATTGCCGAAGGAGCCATTTCTATTGGCGCATCAAGCGTTACTAAAGGTACTCTACTTGCTCATCCAGGCGCAATTACAATTGGAGCTGGTGGAAACTTTGAAGGCAGAATGCTTTCCTCTGAAGGTGCCATTACTTTTGGACCAGGTTTGGCATTTCTTCCAGCAGGACCAATTACTATTCCTATTAGTTGTGTAAATACGTGTAACAATAATATTTTGGGAACAGCAGCAAATTTTGCGCTTTTTACAAGTATTGGAGCTGTAGCAAATGCCGCAACATCAGGGATAATTGGAGATATTGGCTCAGATACTGGTGATATTAGCGGTTTTACAAGTTCAACAGTTGCAGGTTCTTTTTATCATGTTGATTCAGTTACGGCTCAAGCTAAAATTGATTTGCAAGCTGCATACGTTCAACTTTATAATATTCCAGCCACAGTTACTTCCCATACGCCAGCATTTGGAAGCGGAGAAACTTTGCACGCAGGCGTTTATTATATTGCAGCAGCAGGTTCATTAGCAGGTACAATTACATTGGATGCGCAAGGAAATCCAGATGCTTTTTTTCTTTTTAAATTTGACGGAGCTTTTACAACCGCTGCTCAATCTAAAGTTATTTTGGCTAATGGTACTCGTCGTTGTAATGTGTTTTGGGTTGCTGAAGGTGCAGTTTCTATGGGAACATTTACTTTTATGAAAGGAACTCTTATTGCTCATAATGGTGCCAATACAATGGGTGCAAATGGAAATCTTGAAGGACGAATGCTTTCTACAGAAGGAGCTATTGGTTTTAGTACAGGCGTTATTTACACAAATACACTTTGCTTTGTTACTCCACCTAATGTTATTGTTGCAACAAATGATGTAACACTACCAATCTATGGAAATACTGTAAGAACTAATTTTATAAATGTTTTAGAAAATGATACTCTTAATGGTGTTGCTGTTTTGGCTTCTGATGTAACTATTACTTTTATTAGCTCAACCAATGATGGGATTAAATTGTCTGGAAACACTATATTTATATCTCCTGGAATGCCTTCTGGCGCTTTTACATTGACTTACCAAATTTGTCAAATATCCAATCCAAGCAATTGTAGCCAAGCAACGGTTTCTATATCAATTATGAGTGAATAAAGTATTGATTTTATAGAAACAAATGATGTAGTTTACGCTTTTTTTTGTTTATATTTGAATATGAATTTAGACTTGAGAATAAAACTATATTCGCAACTAAATTTAATTGAAAATAGAAATAATTTTCATTTTATAAAGTAAATAATAAGCAAAAAATGTGGGAAGAAGTACAAGAAACAGTTAATTTTATAAAAAACAAAACAGGTTTTACACCAGAATATGGAGTGATTTTAGGTTCAGGATTAGGAAGTTTTACCGATGATATTCAAATTGAATTCACGTTGCCTTATTCTGAAATTCCAAATTTTCCAGTTTCAACAGTACAAGGTCACAAAGGAGCTTTGGTTTTTGGAACTATTGGCAATAAAAAAGTTGTAGCAATGCAAGGGCGTTTTCATTATTATGAAGGTTATGACATGAAGCAAGTTACTTTTCCAGTAAGGGTAATGAAATATTTGGGAGTTACTAAATTGGTAGTTTCTAATGCTTCTGGAGGTGTGAATCCTAATTATGAAGTTGGTTCAATTGTTTTGATAACAGATCATATTAATATGATGCCAGAACATCCATTACGTGGAAAAAATGATGAACGTTTTGGTCCAAGATTTGTAAATATGAGTGAACCTTATAGCAGAGCCATGATTTCAAAAGCAAAAATTATAGCAAAAAACAACAATATTATTGTTCAAGATGGAGTTTATATGGGTTTGCAAGGGCCAACATTTGAAACGTTATCAGAATACAGAATGGTAAAAAATATTGGCGCAGATTGCGTTGGAATGTCAACCGTTCCAGAAGTTATAGTTGCGCGTCACATGGAATTAGAAACTTTTGGTTTATCTGTAATTACAGATATGGGAGATGAAGAAAACATTGAAGAAGTAAACCATGCGGAAGTGCTAAAAGCTGCTGAAAAAGCAGAGCCACATGTAAGGTTGTTAATTAAAGAACTCATTAAACAATATTAACAAAAAAGACGCTCTCAAAGCGTTTTTTTTTGTTTTATAGCAAATTTTCAGCAATAATTTTATAAAAATTTTCGGGTTCAAAAGGTTTTGTCAATACATCAGTCATTCCATAAGAAAGAAGCATTTCTCGATTTTCATTAAGAGAAATTGCCGTTAATGCAATGATTGGTATTTGGTTGTTAAAATCACGAATTTGTTGGGTCGCAATTGTTCCGTTAATTCCTGGTAGGTGAACATCCATTAGGATTAAATCGAATTGCTCTTTGTTTTGTTTTAAAATAGTAACACAATCTTCACCATTATCTAATATTTTGCAGTACATTCCTCTATTTTCAAGCATTTTTTTTGTAATCATTTGATTGATTTTATTGTCTTCTACCAAAAGTATTTTTTTGTTTTGAGTGTCAATATTTTCAAAAAATTCTTCTTTTTTTACTACTATTTCATCGTATCCAACTTCAAATGGTAGTGTGAAATAAAATGTGGTTCCGAGTCCAACTTTACTATTTAATTGAATATTTCCGCCAAGTAATTCAATTAGTTTTTTAACAATTGCTAAACCTAAACCTGTTCCGCCATATTTTCTGTTTATTTCAATTGAACCTTGAGAAAAGCTATCAAAAATCTCAGCTTGTTTGTCTTCTGGAATTCCAATTCCATCATCGGTTATTTTGAATAGTATTTGAATTTTATTATCTTCTATAGTTACTAGTTTTGCAATTAATTTTACATGACCATTTTTGGTGAATTTTAATGAATTGTTAACCAAGTTTATAAAAATCTGTGATAATTTGGTAGGATCACAAATTATATTTTCTGGAATTGCACTGTCAATGTCTAAAATAAAAGCATTGTTGTTTTCTTGAGCAATTTCTTTAAATGAAATTTGAATATTGGATAATTGATTTCTTAAATTACAATTGATTTCCTCAATAGGAATGTTTTCAGATTCAATCCGGTTAATTTCTAATATATCATTTATAAATGTTAGTAAATAGTTGCCAGAAAACTTTAATGAATTCAAATAATTAAGTTGACTTTCTTTTGGCTTTTCTTCTAATAATAAGTGAGTAATACCATTTATAGCATTAAGTGGAGTTCGCAATTCATGGCTAACAGTTGATAAAAATTCAGAACGTGCTTTAGTGGCTTTTTCGGCTTTTTCTTTGGCAACTTGTAGTTCCTTGTTTTTGTCTTTCAGTAATGTATTGGATTCAGTTCTAAGAATATTGTTTTTATACAATGACAAACTTAAAAGTGATAAAATGGAGATTAAAGCAATTGCTAAAATGCTAATTAACTTGGCAAAATTATTAGCTTTTTGCTGACTTTGATTTTCTTTGTCGGTTTGTTCTATGCTTCTTAATTGTTCAGAATTTTTGAATGAAGCATAATCTTCAACACCAATTTTTTGATTATTAATCAATGTTATACTGTCTTTTAATTTAACATATTGTTTTAAAAAATCATGTGCTTTTTCAATATACATTGCTTTTTCATTGACTTTACTAAGAGAAAGAACAATGTTAGATTTTTGCTCTAAATTGTTTTTGTTGGCAGCCAATGCTCTTAATAAATAATTAATTGCTAAATTGTATCTTTTTCTTCCAATTTCAATTTTTCCAATTTGATAAAATGCCTCAGATTTTAATTTATAAGCATCTAATTTGTCCGGTTTGTTTATTATATCTTCCAATAAAGGCATGGCTAAATCTATACGTTTTTTTTCTACATAAACAATGCTTTTTTGAAGATTTAGCATTTCAATAGCACTTGGGATTTTCAATTTTGCATAAATAATTCCAGCCGTATTAAAATTTGTTTCAGCTCTAGTAAAGTTATTTTTCTCCATGTAGCAAATGCCTAAACTGTAATGTGCAAATGCTTGTTCGGAAGAAATAGGTAAAGTTGAATATATGGCTACGCTTTTAACAAATACATCAATCGCATCGTCATTTTTTTTCAATTCTAAGTATATCGTTCCTAAATTGGAATAACTGTCAGCAATAGATTTTTGGTTATTAGTTTTGTTAGCATAATCTAATGCTTTTCTAGAATATTCAAGGCAATTTATATAATTGTCAATTCCTTTGTTAAATTTTACTAATTCAATATAATAATTAGTACTATCAATTTTCTCAGTAGTTTTTTTTTGAGAGAAAAGTAGTGTTGGAATTAAAAAAAGAAATAGAAAGAAATACTTCATACCAATGAAAATCTATGTTTTAGAGGTCTAAAATAAGTAAATTATTTCTGAATAAATAGAATTAAGTCAATTATTCTCGACGAATAACCAATTTCATTATCATACCAACCTACAACTTTAACCATTTTGTCTATAACAGAGGTTAATTGAGCATCAAATAAACAAGAATTTTTGTTGCCAATGATATCAACAGAAACGATTGAATCTTCAGTATAATCAAGTATTCCCTTAAGGTTTGTTTGGGCAGCATTTTTAAAAGCAGTGTTGATTTCTTCAATAGAAACTTTTCGGCTAACATTAAAAGTGATGTCGGTCAATGAGCCATCTGGCACTGGCACACGTATTCCGCAACCTCCAATTTTTCCTTCCATTTCTGGAAAAATTTTGGTTAATGCTTTGGCTGCACCAGTAGTTGTCGGAACAATTGATTGACTTGCACCACGTGCACGACGCAAATCTTTATGTGGTTGATCGTGTAAACTTTGATCGGTAGTGTAGGAGTGAACGGTTGTAATATAGGCTTGTTCAATTCCGCATAAATCGTTGATGACTTTCATCATTGGAGCAGCATTGTTTGTTGTGCAACTCGCATTAGAAACAATGGTTTCTGTTCCATCAAGAATGTGTTCGTTTACACCAAGAACAACAGTTTTTATTTCAGGAACTTCTGATGGTGCTGAAAGAATAACCTTTTTTGCTCCTGCTATAATATGTTTGTTAATGTCTTCAAAGGTTTTGTATTTACCAGTTGATTCAATTATGATATCAATGGTTTTCCAATTAAGGTTTGAAATTTCTTTTTCATGATAAAATGAATATGATTTTCCATCAACCACAATTGCATTTTCATCATAAGAAACAGGATAAGGTAAAACGCCATGAATGCTATCGTATTTTATCAAATGTGCCATTGTGCGGTTGTCGGCTATGTCATTGATTGCAACAACCTCAATAGATGGATGGTTAATCAGTAATCTAAAAAGATTTCTTCCGATTCTTCCAAAACCGTTAATGGCAATTTTTGTTTTCAAATTTATATTAGTTTCAATTAGGTACTTCTTACCTTGTATTTCTTATCTTGTACTTATAAAATATGTTTTTGGGCATGATATGATGAACGAACCAACGCGCCACTTTCTACATGACGAAATCCCATTTCCTTTCCAATTTTTTCGTATTTTTCAAATTGTTCTGGAGTAATAAATTCTTTTACGGGTAAATGTTTTTTGCTAGGTTGCAAATATTGACCAATAGTAATAATGTCGACATTTTGATTGCGAATATCTTGCATTGTTTCAATTACTTCTGCTTCGGTTTCACCTAGTCCAAGCATAATTCCAGATTTTGTTCTTTTAATTCCTTGTTCTTTTAAATATCTTAAAACTTCTAAGCTTTTATCATATTTTGCTTGAATACGAACTTCTCTGGTCAATCGGCGAACTGTTTCCATATTATGTGAAACTACTTCTGGGTTGGCTTCTACAATTCGGTCAATGTTTCTTGTGTTTCCTTGAAAATCTGGAATTAATGTTTCTAAAGTCGTTTCAGGATTCATTCGGCGTATAGCTTCAACGGTTTCCAACCAAATAATAGAACCCATGTCTTTCAAATCGTCTCTGTCAACACTAGTAATAACAGCATGTTTGATATTCATTATTTTGATTGAACGAGCTACTTTTTCAGGTTCATCCCAATCTACATTTTCTGGACGACCAGTTTTTACACCACAAAATCCACATGAACGTGTACATATATTTCCTAAAATCATGAAAGTCGCAGTTCCTTCTCCCCAACATTCTCCCATGTTTGGACAACTTCCAGAAGTGCAAATGGTATTCAATTTATATTTATCAACCAAACCACGAAGTTCAGTATATTTTTGACCAATAGGTAGTTTTACTTTTAACCATTTTGGTTTTCCAATAGGAAGTGTATTTTCTGTAACCGATTCCATACTTGCAATTTTTGAATTGCAAAGATACAAATATTGATTTAGCTTAACTGATTCTAATTTTATGTTTTTTGTTAAAGTCTAAGTGTTTAATAATGCTAATTTCTCTTAAAACTTATTCCAAATAAAAGAAAATTCCTGCCAAAAATTTCAGTGTTTTTTGATGCTGCATTATGAATATAATTCAAAGTAATTGGCATTTCAAATGAGTTTTTTAAATCTATAGTTTTTAATGCCTTTAAACTAATGTTTATAAAGGATATTTTATTGTAATCTCCAGCTGTATAATATTGAGCTTGATTATTAAATACAGCACCAATACAGGGTGTTAATTCAATTTCTTTATAAGTTTTTAAGGTATAATTTACTTCTAAATAAGTAGTGTAATTTTGTTTTGGATTTTCACCGTTCTCATCATATTTATAATCGTTTCCGGCAATAAAAGTGCTTAGCGTGGCTTCAAGAGGAAAGCTATAATCACTAAAATCAAATTTAAAATCAGTGGCAACTGTATTAACGCTATTTGAACTTAAATTGAGAAGTTTATTACTAACACCATCAACTTTTGTTACTGATGGCCAATAGTAATCCCAAAGTTCTAATCTTAAAAATTTAGTTATTTTTTTAGACATATATAGGTCTATTTCATGATAGCCTTTATATGAAGTTTCATTATCTGGATAGAAATAGTCTTTTTTAAAATTTGTTGTACCCCAAGCACCAAAAGTCCACTTTTCTGATGGTGAATATTCAATAGTTGGCTGAACAACAGCATAATTTCCACCCCAAGATTGACCTCTCCAAATGTACCTATTTACTAAGTCTACTGTAAAAGTGAGTTTATGCTCTTTGGCTAAACTGATGGTGTCTTTTTTTATAATAGTATCTTTCTTTTTATCTATTTCTTGACTTGAGACAAATGAAGAAATCATAAAAAATAACAGGCAATTAATAAAATTTAGGTTAGTTTTTTTTTTCATTTAGATACAGATTTATTAATTCAAATAATCGTTCTCTATTTAGCGGTTTAATGATGTAATCTGAAAATCCAGCCGCAAATATTTTATCTCTATCATCGGATGATGAATAAGCAGTTTGAGCTATAATTGGTAGATTTGGTCGAATTGGTCTTATCTGTTCTAACGCTTCAAAACCATTCATAATTGGCATTTTTATATCCATTAAAACTAAATCTAAATTTGGATTTTCCAAACAAATTTCAACGGCTTCTTTACCATTAATAGCTCTTATTATTTGATAATTTTTGAAACTCATCATTTTTTGAAATAATAAGAAGTTTATGTTGTCGTCTTCAGCAATTAAAATGGTATAAGTTTCTTCTTTTTTTTGTTTTAAATTGTTAATAATTGGTTGTACAATTATTTTTTGAACAGTATCATATTTTAAAGGAATGGTAAAAGAAAATACAGAACCTCTACCAACATTTGATTTTAATGTTATAGAACCATTTAACATTTCAACATAAGCTTTTGAAATTGCTAATCCTAATCCTAATCCGCCTTCTTTTATTGATAAATCATTTTCAACTCTTTTAAATCGGTCAAAAATATATTTTTGATTTTCTTTGTCAATCCCTAATCCTGTGTCAACAATGCTGAATTTAATTGTTTTATTTTTTTTATCAACTTCATAGCCAAAGCTTACAGTCCCTTTTTCGGTATATTTTATTCCGTTGGTTACTAAGTTAACAATGATTTGTTTTAATTTAATTTCATCAGATATAATATTGTACTCTGCTGGAAAAGTGTTTTTAATTATTTGTAATTCAATATCTTTAGTTTTTGGAATTGTTATTTTAATTGTTTTGTATAACTCATAAATGCAAGCCTCTAAATTTACTGGGGTGAAGTTTGGAGTAATTTGATTGGAATCTATTTTAGACATTTCAATCAAATCATCAATAATGGAAACTAGATTTTTACCAC
Organism: Flavobacteriaceae bacterium; assembly: GCA_947377425.1. Classification (GTDB taxonomy): domain Bacteria; phylum Bacteroidota; class Bacteroidia; order Flavobacteriales; family Flavobacteriaceae; genus Flavobacterium. The sequence goes on along the minus strand of CANCFZ010000013.1, from coordinate 4,888 downwards.
TTTTTTCGATTATTTTTAAGTATTCCAATCTTTCTGTTTCAGTCAATTTTGTAGAAATTAGCAAGTCTGTGAATCCATTTATGGCATTCATTGGCGTTCTTATTTCGTGAGAAAGATTTGCTAAAAAAGAGGATTTTAATCGATCGCCTTCTTCTGCTTTAAGTTTTGCATTTACTAATTCCTTTTTTTGACGACTATTTTCTTCAAAAAGATTTCCAATATAACGAAACTCTCCTGATGTCTTTTTTAATTCTTTGATAGCATTTTTATTTCCTGTTTCAAGAACTTTTCGAATTAAATCTAAAGGATAATAAACTAGTTTTCTAGTAAAAAATAAATTAAGAATAAGATTAATTACAAATGCAAATATTATTAGGTATAAAATGTAAGTTATATTTTCAAAGAATATTTCAAAATTTCTTGTAAATAATAACTTACAGGTTGTTTTGTTTTGACTGTTTCTTAAAGTTATATTAGATTTTATAATGTTTTTGCTTTTACTTATTTCTTTATTTTCAGCAATAAAACTAATTTTTGAGTTTGTAAGTTTTTCTAATTCATTAATATATTTTTTATCCATTAATCTAACTATAAAAAAGTAACCACTTGTTTTGGTTTTATTTTTTAATAAATCAAAAGACGGATGTACAGCAGCACCAAAAATTTCAACAAATCCATCTGGAATTTTCAAGTAAAATTTACTCAATCCACATTTGTTGAGTTGTGTCATGGCTTGTTCAGGGATAAATTTCTCTGATTTTATTTTGTTAGTGGTCGTTTGTGTAATGAATTTTTTATCGGCATTGTAGGCAATCATATAATCTGCCTTGTAAATATCCAATTCTTTTGCAATTATATTATTGTACCAGGAAATGTCTTTTTTAGTAACAAAATTTACGAATTCATCCCAATTGGTATCATTGTTTATTGAAACTGTGATTGGTTTAGAATCTAAATCGATGAGATTTTTTATTTCACTATTAAATTGCTCGGTTGATTTTATATAAACTTGGTCTTCAACTTTTTTGGTATAATAGTATAGCGAAAAATAAAGCATTATGAAGATAATACTTGAAGAAAAAATAAGTAATAGTATTTTTGGATATGTTTTCTTAACATTCATTTTTTTCTACTTTTATATAAGTATTGCAATAACGAATTTAAGAAAAAAAATTAACATTCAGAATTTTATATAAAATAAGAGTCAAATTAGTTTTAATTTGACTCTTATTATTTTGGATTATTTTATGCTTTGTTATTGAATAACAACTATCGGCAAGGTGTATCTAGTTCTAACGGCTTCACCATCTTTAATTCCAGGTGACCATTTGATTTTCAGCGATTTCAAAACTCTAATAGCTTCATTATCTACTGTTTCATTTGTTTTTTCTGGAACTTCAATGTCGGTCATGGTTCCGTTTTTTTCAATAACAAACGAAACTTTTACTCTAACTGTTTCTCCTTCTTCAAGATTGTTTTTATCAAAATGATTTCCAACATATTCATAAAAACCTTTTAAACCGCCAGGAAAATTAGGTTGTCTGTCTAATTCTTTAGTTCCAACTGGATTATTGTTTTCTGGTGATTTCGGAATTGTTGAACCACCACCAGAACTTGGAATATTTGAAGGCGTACCAGTTTCTGTTCCGTTTGGATTTGTTGGTCCATTTGGAGTAGGATTTTCGGTGTTTGTTGTAACAGTAACTACAACTTGTTCTGTTGGAGCAACATGATAATTTTTGTTATCTTCTGGAGTTTTTACTGCTGGAACATCCGCTTTTGGTTGTTCTGTTTTTGGTTTTGGATCATCACTTGGTGGATGATAACCATCAACTTTAATTATAACATCTGGTGGAATTTCTGTAATTGTTATTGGTGCTTTAGTAAAAGAACTTAATAAGAACGTTCCTCCAATAAGAAATGTAATTCCGAATAGAAATGCTAATAAAGTTGTTTTAGAGCTTTCTTGACGCAGTTTGTATGCGCCATACTTTTGGTTTTTGCCTTCAAATACAAGGTCAATCCACTTTTTTTCAAAGATACTAACGTTTGACATAATTTATAGTTTTAATTGTTAAGTATCAATGTTACATAAGCAAGTGGTCTTTTATTTTAATAACGCAAAAGTTATTCCAATATTGTATGAATAGTTCAATAAAAATCAAATTTTATTAAAAGATTGTTTCTTTAGTGCTATTTATATCGATTTTGTTTTAGAAATTGAATCTCTATTCAATACAACTACTTATTAACCCTGACTACAATGGAAATCCTTTTCTTTTGTTGCCTGAGGTTACTCGAAGGCAACAAAAGAAAAGATTGGAATGTAAGGCAGGAATAGGGAAACCAAAAAGGTACTATCGATTCGTTCCTAGAAAAAAAGCTGATTATCGTTTGGTTTGAATGATTTCTGCCAATAATTTTTTGGCGCGAAGTAATTTGATTTTTACGTTGCTCAACGGTTCTTCAAGTTGTTCGGCAATTTCTTGATAACTCATTTCTTGAAAGTAACGAAGTTGTATAACTTCTTGATAATGAGGTTTTAATTCTTTAATGAATTGCAGTAATTGCGATAAATTTTGCTCGGTAATTAGTTCGTCTTCTGCTGATGGTGAAGTGTCTGCAATGTTGTAGGCTTGTTGGTCTTCTTCGTCGGTGATTTCTACAAAAAGTGTTGATTTTTTTTTGCGAAGTAAGTCAATATGAACGTTTTTTGCAATGGCAATTAGCCATGTATTGAATTGAAATTCAGGATTGTAAGTGGATAGTTTGTCGAATGCTTTCGAGAAGGTTTCTATAGTAATATCTTCGGCATCGGTTTCGTTTTCGGTACGTTTTAGCATAAAGCCATAGACTTCGTTCCAATAATGGTCGAGTAGGTAAGTGAAGGCAACTTGGTCGCCTTTTTTAGCGTTATCTATGTGAGAATTTATTTCCAATGTACTGGTTTAGAAAATGTATTGGTGATAAAAATGTTTAATTGGGTTACAATAAGTGTGATTTCGATAATTGGAAACCAGTACATTACATCTTTTTCTTTTAGTTTTCCTGCGGCAAAACCTAATGATAGCCATGCAAATAGATAACGAAAAGCGATCAAACTTAGTACAATTATCCATTGAAATTGGAATGCTAGCAAGATTATTGGCAAAATAATGAATAATAATTGTGAAGCATAAAAAACGGCTAACTGACTTCTGTCGAATGATTTATAGTGTTTAGCTGTGGCAACGTGTCTTCTTTTTTGGGTAAACCAATCTTTAAATGTAGTTTTTGGTTTAGAAAAAGTAAAACTGTCTGGCGTGTAACAAACGGCTATATTTTTAGAATTTGCAGCTTGATTGATAAACAAATCGTCGTCACCAGAACGGATTTTCATGTGTTCTATAAATCCGTTGGTTTTAAAAAATTCTTCGCGTTTGTATGCCATGTTTCGACCAACGCCCATGTAAGGTTTTCCTAATTTTGCCCATGAAAAATATTGCGTTGCCGTTAATAAAGTTTCAAAACGGATGATTTTATTTAGGAATGAATTTTTAATTTTTTCGTAAGCACCATAACCTAAAACGATGGTTTTTTCTTTGGTGAATTGTGCCGACATTTCTTTAATCCATTCGGTTGAAGTTGGATAACAATCGGCGTCTGTGAATAATAGATATTCGTTTGAAGCGGCTTTGATACCAAGGGTTAGGGCAAATTTTTTGTTTCCCCAAAAGGCTTCAATGTTTTCTACTTTTACTAATTTAACATTGGAATATTGTTTTTCAAATGCTTCAAAAACTTCTAATGTTTCATCGCTTGAGGCATCGTCAATTAAAACAATTTCATAGTCTGGATAATTTTGTTGCGCTAATAAAGGCACAAAGTTTTTTACGTTTTCTTCTTCATTTTTAGCACAAACAATCACCGAAATTGGAACTCTTTTTGGTGTTGAAATTTGCAGTTTAGCAAAAGAAAATTTACCAAAAAGCACTACATAATATAGGAATTGAACTAGTACAACAGCAATAAATAAACAAAGTAAAATTAGTAACATAATGGGTTTTTAATCGGTTGCAAAAGTACTAAATGAAAATTAGATAATATGGGTTGCTTTTAGATTTTTTGAAAAAATTATCGCGAACATTTTTTCATTTCATTGGCTACCTCAATAGATTGATTATCATTGGTTTTTTCTAATTCTGAAATGATGTTTTTGTAATTTTTGTCATCTCTATTTTGAGACATTTTTTTTACGGCTTCAATTGATGTTATTTCTATTTCAAATGCTACAATTCCTCTTGCTTGGCGCATTGTTTCTTTAGATAATTCTTCAATTTTTACAGGATTTTCAGATTTGGTTTCGTATTTATCGACTAATTTTTTAAGCGATAAAACGGCTTCATCGTGGTTTAAAATAGTAACTTTTCCGTAAACATGAACTGCGATATAATTCCATGTTGGTACATTTTCATGATCGTACCAAGAGGAAGAAATGTAGGAATGTGCACCCGAAAAAATAGCTAAAACATCATGATTGTCTTTAAAACTCTCGGCTTGCGGATTTTCAAGAGAAACATGACCAACAAGAATTTCGTTACCTAATTTATTTATATCCAAAAACAACGGAATGTGCGTTGCCCAAAGCTTTTCATTGGTTTGGTTTACTAGAACTGCAAATCCGTTATCGTGAATGAAATTCTTGATTTCAGTTTGATTTTCGTTTTTGTATAGGTTTGGGATGTACATTTTCCTAATTTTAAATCACATTAACTTCAGCTTCAATAGCAATTCCAAACTCCTTTAAAACCGTCGCTTGAACGTCGCGAGAAACCGCTAAAATTTCTTGTCCAGTTGCGTTGCCATAATTTACTAAAACCAAAGCTTGATTTTTATGAATTCCAGCATC
>CANCFZ010000012.1 GCA_947377425.1 Flavobacteriaceae bacterium | reverse complement strand
TAAAACAAGATAATTTCATTCCTTTAGCTTCTACTTCAGGTCTAAAGAAGGTATATACATATTCAATTTGTTCGTTGATGTTAGACGAAGTAATATTAACTTTAATTAAGCCAGCTTCAATTTTAGAAATATCAATAATATCATTGATTATATTTAACATTCTAACGCCGCTTTTTTCAATAATGTCTATGTATTCATTTTGTTGTTCACCTGTGAGCATCGGTTCTTTAAGTAATCCTACAAAACCAAGAATACCATTCATTGGAGTACGAATTTCATGGCTCATATTTGCTAGAAAAGCCGATTTTAGTCGGTCACTTTCTTCGGCATGATTTTTTGCTATAATTAACTCTTCGTTTTGAATTTCAATTTCGTGATTTTTTTGTTGCAATAAAAGTTCCGAATTTTTTTTATAAGTAATATCCTCTTTTATTGCAATAAAATGTGTCGTTATTCCTTCAGAATTAATTATAGGCGAGATAGTTGCTGATTCCCAATAGAGGTCGCCATTTTTTCTTCTATTATGAAATTCACCATGCCATTCATCTCCAGCAGAAATAGTTTTCCATAAATTTTGATATTCATCTGGCGTCGTATAGCCTGATTTTAACATTCGTGGATTTTGTCCAATTACTTCTTCAACAGCATATCCGGTAACTTCAACAAATTTTGGATTCACATATTGAATTGTTCCATCGGTATTAGTGATTACGATTGATATTGGACTTTGTTCAACTGCTTGTGATAATTTTAGTAGTTTTTCTTCAATCTGTTTTTGGTCATTAATATTGCTTATTGTACCTATTAATTTTATAGGTTGTTGATTATTATTAAGTAGGAGTTCTCCTTTTCCGTGAACCCAATAATCCATTCCGCTACGTTGGTTGATTATTTTATATATTTTATTGAATTTTTGATTTTTACCCAAAACTTCATTTTTAACATAATCATCCATTAAAGCTCTAAAATCGTGATGTATAAGATTTAACCATCCATCTAAGTTTCTTTCATAATTTATATCAATTCCAAAAATTTCGTCTAAAATTGTAGAACTCTTCCATTTTCCGGAAATAATATCCCAAGTATAAGTGCCTAAATTTGCAATAGCTTGTGTTTCTAATAGAAAATGTTCACTTTCTCTTAGAGCTTGTTTTATTTGTGTACAATTATGGATGTCCTTTTCAAAAGATTTTTTTAAAAAATCATTTTCTAACTTTAACTCTTCTAACTCTTTTATAAGTTGCTCCTTTGTTTTGTCAAGATTTTTCATAATTGGGTAGGTATTATGGTTGCATCTTTATTATTGCATTTAGCATTTTAAATGCTAAAAAAGTAAGGGAGTTTTTTAAATTAAAAAGTGCAATTGTAAATTTAGTAAAAAAACTTTTAGGTATCTAAAAATTAGTAGTTTTTTTACTATGTCATTTAATCTAAAAAAAGCTATTAAGTAGCAAGAATGTTGTGGTTATTTAAAAATAGGAATTGAAAAATTAATAGTAGTTCCTTTTTCAATTTTACTATCAACCCAAATTTTTCCATTATGTTTTTCAATAAAATCTTTACAAAGAATTAAGCCAAGTCCGGTGCCTTTTTCTTTTTCGGTTCCAAGTGTTGAATAGTTTTCGGTAAATTGAAACAATTTTTCTATTCTTTCTTGTTCTATACCAACTCCATTGTCACTTATTGAAAAAACGAGATTGCTGTTATTTTCAACAACCGAAATGATTACATTTCCTTCATTTTTTGTAAATTTTATTGCGTTTGAAATTAAATTTCTTAAAACAGCACTAATCATGTCTCGATCTGCTAATATTGATTTAGATAGTGCAAAAGATTTTTTTAAAGTTATAGATTTTTGTTTGGATATTTCAGAAAATAAAAGAGTTACTTCATTAATAAGACTTTCTAAATCAAAAAATACAGGATTGTAATCCATTCTTCCTGTTTGTGATTGCGACCATTCCATCAAATTGATTAATAAATTCATCGCACGTTGTGAAGATTGATGAATTATTTTTGAAAACACTTCAATTTCATCATATTCTTTATTTTTAACTTGCTCTTCTAATAGGTTACTAAAGCTAATAATAGAATTAAAAGGATTCATTAAGTCATGTGCTATAATAGAAAAAAACTTGTCTTTTTCAGAATTTAATTTTTGAAGTTCTTCTTTTTGTTCAAGTAATATTTTTTCTGCATTTTTTTTATCAGTTATATCTTGAACGTGCGAAATAAAAAACAAAGCATTGTTTTCTTCATCCATTACAGAAGAACTTCTCACTAGACTAGTTATAACAGAACCGTTTTTATGAAAATAATTTTTTTCAAATTCAGTATTTGAGATAGTTCCTTCGGTTGCATTTTTAATAAATTCAGGACTGTCAGTATTAAAATCAGGGTGAGTGATGTCGTTAACATTCATTTGCTCTAATTCTTCAATAGAATATCCAAAAATTTTTGTCATTTGAGCGTTGACTTTAAAAAGATTACCTTTTAAATCAACTAAACACATCCCGATATTAGCATTCTCAAAACCTAATCTGAACAATTCTGCTTCATTATGTATGTTAGTGCTTTGCATTTTATTAATGAAATGATGCAAATACGCTACTTTTTTTTCTAATTCTTCATATGTTGGTTTATCCACCATGACACAGTCTATTTCAGTTAATTTCATTGTAATAATGCGTCTTTTTTTGTTAAAATCATAACATTAGTATTGTAAATGTAGAAAAATAATTTGTAGGATTTAAAATTAATTAGTTTTTTAAGCAGATATTAAATAATGAGATTTAATTTGATTTATTATGAACTACAAGACAGCATAGAACTTCCTATTTTATTTCTTGCCCAGTCGGGTCTTTTGACATACCATTTCTCAAATTGTGGTTGCTCATCATAAGGGTTTTTGAGTAGTTCATGTAATTCATCAATTATTGAATAATCGTCTTTGTTTGCTGCATCAATGGCAACTTGCGCCATATAATTGCGCAATACATATTTTGGATTTACTTTATTCATTTGCATTTTACGATGCTCATCAATTTCTACTTCTTCATTCAATCGATAAATAAACTTTTTAAACCAACTTTCCCATTTTTTTAGTATTTCTTTTTTTATCTCTTCGGGTCTATAAAAAGCATCATCAATAGTCGCAATTCCACAACCTGGGGTATAGCATTTCTTTACATAACCTAGTTCTCTAAAGAAAATTGTCATGTCGGTTTCGGATAATTGTAAAACAGTTTCTAATTCCTTTATTAGTTTTATATCTTCTTTAGATTTTAAAGTAAGACCCAATTTGTTCCTCATCATATCTATATAATCATTGAAATAAAGTTTTTGAAACTCCTCTAAAATAGATTCAAATGGTTTAGATTCTTCAACTAAAGTATATAAAGCATTTGCTAACTGAAATAAATTCCAAAGAACAATTTCAGGTTGATTCCCAAAGCGATAACGACGGTGTTCTTTATCGGTTGTGTTAGGAGTCCAATCAAGAGTATAATTATCTAACCAACCATATGGGCCATAATCTATAGTCAGTCCTAAAATAGACATGTTATCAGTGTTCATTACTCCATGAACAAAACCAACACGTTGCCAATGAACAATCATTTCACGAGTTTTGTCAGCAACATGTTTAAAGAACTCTATATATTTTTCTTTTCCGTTAGATGTAATTTCAGGATAATAGTGTTTTATAGTAAAATCGGTAAGTAATTGCAATGTTTTTAAGTCGTTTTGAGCTGCAAATAATTCAAAACTTCCAAATCGGATGAATGATGGTGCTACTCTACAAACTACTGCGCCTTTTTCATAATTTGGATTTCCATCATACATTACATCACGCAAAACTTCATCACCAGTTAAAATTAGCGATAAAGAACGAGTAGTAGGAACACCCAAATGAAACATAGCTTCACTACATAAATGCTCCCGAATTGATGAACGCAAAACAGCCAAACCATCTGCTCTTCTTGAATAAGGCGTGCTTCCTGCTCCTTTAAGTTGTAAAGTTAAAATCTTTTGATTGTGTTCTATTTCAGCAAGAATAATGGCGCGTCCATCACCCAATTGTCCAGCCCAATTACCAAACTGATGTCCAGCATAATTCATTGCATAAGGTTTGGAATTTTGCAATATTTTTTTGCCTGAAAATACATCTAAAAAATCTTCCGATTGTATGTCTTTTATCGTAATTCCAATTAAATCGGCCGCGTCACTTGAAACATGAATCAATTTTGGATTTGAGGAAACTTTCGGAGTAACATACGAAAAACAAGCATTCAAAACTTGACGGGTTGTATTAGTCTCGTCTATATCGGCAGGTAATTCTGAAGAAAACAGATTGTTGATTTTTAGTTGCATATAATCATAAGTATCTCAGATTCAAATTTAATGTTTATTTTTAAATTAATAATATATTTTGATAAAAAAAACATTCTTTAGGAACGTTAAAATTATTTAATAAAATAACAAATAAATGTATATTTGAAAGCTATGATTAAAAATCTTACAATGGCTTGTGAATTTAGAATTTGGAGTCTTAAATATTGTATTCTATTAGTATCTTTACTACTTGTGAATTGTGTTTCGACTGAAAAATACAATAACCAATTAGAACAAACAATTGCAATAGAAAAGTTGCAAAAAGATGTTGATTATGTACAGCATAAATTAGAAAAACTGCATCCGAGTTTATACAAATACATTTCTAAAAAAGCTTTAAATGCAAAATTTGATAGCGTAAGAAAAGGTATTAATAAACCAATAACCAGCAAAGAATTTTTCTTTTTGATGAGTCCAGTTGTTGCCTCTGTGCATCAAGGACACATGATATTATCACCACCATTCAAGAGAGTTGATAAAAAAGAACAAAAACGACTTTTAAAATCGGGAGTTGGACCATTATCGCAATTTGATTTTGAATGGATGAATTATAAATTGTTTGTTACTAAAAACAAATCAAAAGAAAAGTCAATTCAAACTGGTGCCGAAGTGATTAGCATCAATCAAGTTCCTCCCCAAAATATCTATAATAAATACAGAGATACATATACTTCCGATGGATATAATACCACTTATTTAGCACGAGGATTTGCAAGAAGGTTTACTACTTATTTCACCAATGAAATGGGAATTAATGATAGTTTGATGTATGTTTTCAAGCAAAATGATTCTCTGAAAAGTATTCTTGTCAAACGGTTGAAACCAGAAAAGAAAGCTAAAGTAATTACTGTTACAAAAGCCTCAGATAAGAAAAATACAATTACAAAGCGAGAAAAACGAATTTATGGATATGATGCAACAAGTAAAGTGTTCAGTAAAAATTTAAGTTTTGTTCAAGCCGATAGTACTATTGCAATTTTAAAAATAAAAGATTTTTCAAAAGGAAGTTTCCGTAAAGCATACCGAGAAATATTTGGAATATTAAAGAAAAAAGAAACTAAAACTTTGATTATTGATTTAAGAAATAATCCCGGAGGAAGAGTTGCTGAAGTAGTTGAATTGAATTCCTATTTGACAGATAAAAATTTTGTAATGCTTCAAAATGCCGAAGTAACTTCTAAAACAAGCCTATGGAAATTGGGAGTTTTTAGTAAAATTCCAATGGTTAGCTATCCATTTATAGCTACAGGTTATCCGTTTTATATGGTTTTTTCATATTTGAGAACGCAAAAAAATAGTGACGGAAAATTTACTTATTCGCTAGTTGGTTCAAAAGAACGAGAAAGTAAACCCAATCATTTTTCTGGAAAAATATACGTATTAATTAATGGTGGAAGTTTTTCGGCTTCTTGTTTATTGGCAGCAACTTTAAAGACAAATATAAATATCACCTTTGTAGGTGAAGAAACAGGAGGCGGATTCAATTCGACAGTTGCTGGATTGCTTCCAGTTTTGACACTTCCTAATACAAAATTGCCAATGAGAATTGGGTTAATGGATGTGAAAACTACTAATCAAACCGACGTTTTTGGTCACGGAATTTATCCGGATATAGAAATCATTCCAACAATTAAAGATAAAATAGACAATAAAGACCCCGAAATGGAGTGGATTTTAAATGCTATTGAATCTAAAACTAATTAATTTAGAGCTATTTAACATATTTATCAAACTTAAATAATCTTCTTCATTATTCTCAAAAATCCGTATATTTGGCGCACAAACTAAACGCAATGATTACCACAGAAACAACCACTGAATTAGAAGTTTATTTTCAGCAGTTCCGAAAGAATATTATTGGAATTGATCAAGAATTTCAATCGCCTTTTGGCAAAAAGAAAATCATCTATACCGATTGGACAGCAAGTGGTCGTTTATACCGCCCAATTGAAGAAAAATTGATGAATGAATTCGGACCGTTTGTAGCCAATACGCACACAGAAACATCTGTTACCGGAACCGCTATGACAATGGCGTATCATGAGGCGAAACGCATTATTAAAAAGCATATAAATGCTACGGATAATGATATTTTAATCAACACTGGAACTGGAATGACAGGTGTTGTCAATAAATTTCAACGTATTTTAGGATTAAAAATACCAGAAAATTTAAAAGAGTTTACCGACATTCCAAAAGAATTGAAACCAATAGTTTTTATTTCACACATGGAACATCATTCTAATCAAACTTCTTGGTTGGAAACGATGGCAGATGTTGAAATTATTCCAGCTGGAGAAAATGGTTTGTTTTCGATTGAGAATTTAAAAACACTTTTAGAAAAATATAAAGATAGAAGTTTCAAAATAGCATCAATTACTTCATGTTCCAATGTAACTGGAATTAAAACTCCTTATCATGAAGCGGCTAAATTAATGCACCAAAATAATGGAGTTTGTTTTGTAGATTTTGCTTGTTCGGGTCCTTATGTAACTATCGACATGCATCCTGAAGATGCTGAAAGTTATTTGGATGCAATATTCTTTTCACCACACAAATTTCTTGGTGGTCCAGGAACCTCAGGAGTTTTAGTTTTTAATAAAAATTTATATAAAAACAACATTCCAGATTGCCCTGGTGGTGGAACAGTTTCTTGGACAAATCCTTGGGGCGAACACAAATACATTGATAATATAGAAGAAAGAGAAGATGGAGGAACTCCAGGTTTTTTGCAAGTGATTAAAACTGCGCTAGCCATTCAATTGAAGGAAAAAATGGGTGTTAAAAACATTTTAGAGCGTGAACATGAAATTGTAGAATATGTTTTTGATGCTCTTGGAACTACCGAAAATGTTAATATTTTAGCTAAAGAACATGAAGATAGGTTAGGAGTAATTTCGTTTTATATAACCGATTTACATTTTAATTTGGGTGTAAAAATGTTGAACGATAAATTTGGAATTCAAACACGTGGAGGTTGCAGTTGCGCAGGAACTTATGGTCATTATTTACTGCATGTTGATCAAGAAACATCAAACGATTTAGTTTGTCAAATTATATCAGGTGATTTAATCAAAAAGCCAGGATGGATTAGAATGTCAATTCACCCAACTACAACTACCGAGGAAATTAAATTTGTATGCGAAAGCATTAAGGAATTAGCTACAAACCATAAAGAATGGGAAAAAGAATATGTTTATAACGGAAAAACAAATGAATTTATTCACAAAAAAGCCACTGAATCTGAAAAAGAAATGGTAGCCAATTGGTTTTCTATGTGATTTAAATCAAACTTGAAAAAAAAAGCGATTTTTTTAAATGAAAATAGCTTTTTTTATAATGTATATTTTAATTTTGATTACTATACCTTAACCGTCCAACCAAAAGTATCGTCGGCTAATTTGTATTGAATTTTGGTCAGTTTATCTTTTAATTGAAGCGCAAATGAATCTTCAATTTTTGGTAAAGTATATTCCACATCTTGATAGGCAAAAGCACTTATTGGACTAACTACAGCAGCAGTTCCTGCACCAAATATTTCTTTCAAACTTCCATCTTTAGCAGCATTTACTAACTCATCTACAAGTACCGAACGAACTTCAACATGCAAACCTTCACGAATAGCTAAATCAATTAAACTTTTTCGGGTTACACCATCCAAAATTCTTTCGCTTGTTGGTGCTGTGTATAAAGTATCATTAATTCTAAAGAAAACATTCATTGTTCCAGCTTCTTCTAGTTTAGTGTGCGTGGCATCATCCGTCCAGATGATTTGTTGGTATCCTTTGTCATTAGCTAATTTTGTTGGATAAAATTGAGCCGAATAATTTCCAGCCGCTTTTGCAGCACCAATTCCACCATTTGCAGCACGACTGTAATGATCGGCAACTATAACTTTAACTTCACCAGAATAATACGATTTAGCTGGCGAAAGTATAATCATAAAACGGTATTGAGTTGACGGTTGCGCAATAACTCCTGAACCAATCGCAATCATAAATGGTCTAATGTAAAGCGTATTTCCTAATCCTTTTTTGACCCAATTGCGTTCCAAATCTATAATAGTTTTCAAGCCATCAATAAAAATAGCCTCAGGAACTTCTGGCATTGCCATTCTTACAGCAGATTTATTGAAACGGTGAAAATTTTCATCAGGTCTAAACAACCAAACGTCATCATTTTCATCTTTATATGCTTTCATTCCTTCAAAAATGGCTTGTCCATAATGAAAAACCTTTGCAGAAGGATCAATCATAAAAGGTTCGTAAGGTTTGATAAGTGGTTTTTGCCAATTACCTTCTTTAAAATCACAAATTAGCATGTAATCTGTGAAAATATTTCCAAAAGCAATGTTTTCAAAATCTACAGAATCAATTTTAGATGAAGTTATGCTAACTATATCGATTTCGAGAGTATTTTTTAAACTCATTTATAGTATGTTAATTAAGTTAAAATATGATATAATTAATTAATAATCAATTTTTTATAAAATACTTTTAAATTTATAATTGTTGTATTGTAATATTTTGCTAAACTAATAAAAAAATGAATGTTTCTTTTAACTATTCCAAATAAATTATGATTTTTCTATTTTTTTTGAAAGTATTACAAAAAACATAGATAATTCTTAATAAAAGTAAAAAAAAGATACGTTTTTGAGCGTATGTTTTCAATATCTGATTATTTTTGTATTTCTAAAATAATTAATTCAAAATGAGAAAAATAATTTACACCGCATTTGCAGTTTTAGCATTGGCAAGTTGCAAAAAAAATGAAGAAATTAAAGGCACCGACAAAACAGAAGCTTATGCAAAATTTGGTGATAGTTTAAGTTCAGAAGGAGCAATTACCAAAGAAGAGCTTCTAGCAAAATACAAAACAATGAAACCAACCGATACTTTAAATATAAAAGTGTCAGCCAAAATCACCGATGTTTGTCAAAAGAAAGGCTGTTGGATGAATTTAGATTTAGGTGAAGGAAAATCAGCTTTTGTAAAATTTAAAGATTACGGTTTTTTTGTGCCTAAAAATGCTGCCGAAAGTGAAGCTATCGTTAATGGAAAAGCATTCATTGAAGTTACATCTATAGATGATTTGAAGGAATATGCTAAAGATGCTGGAAAATCTAAAGCTGCAATCGATAGTATTGTTGCACCAGAAACTAATTATTCGTTCTTAGCAGATGGCGTTTTAATCAAAAAATAAATCTTGATGAATAAAATAATTATTCTTTTATTGACATTAACTATTTTTTCTTGTCAAAACAAAGAAACTAAAGTTGATGTAAAGGAAGCAAAAAGTTCTTGTCACAAAGAAAAGAAATTTGAGATGTACGAAATGTCTGAAATGGCGTCGCTTATGGAGCAAATGTATGCGTACAATTTACAAATAAGAGCTAGAATTGTTAAAGGCGATACCATTGGAAAGTTTCCAGAATTTTTTAATAAAATTTACACGGCTAAATTCACAACTCCCAGTGATAATGATACTTTTTTTAAAGAAAATGCTGATAAATATATTGCTGCTCAAAAACTCATTTACAGTGATTCTAAAAATGAAAAAGACAATTTTAATAAAGGATTAGATGCTTGTGTGACTTGTCATCAAGGAAAATGCGGCGGACCAATTCCAAGAATTAAAAAATTGTATATCCAATAGATTTTGAAAAGAGAAATTCTAACAACCCATGACGGTTCTACAACCATACACATACCTGATTGGGATGAAAGTTATCATTCCAAACACGGAGCAATTCAAGAAGCTTACCATGTATTTATAAAAAATGGACTTTCTTTATTTGGAGGAAAATCCGTTTCAATTTTAGAAATTGGTTTTGGTACCGGGTTGAATGCTTTTATAAGTTATTTAGAAGCAGAAAAAGCAAATCAAAATATAAATTACGTTGGAGTAGAAGCTTATCCAGTTTTACTTGATGAGGCGTTGCAAATGAATTATGTTTCAGAGTTGAATGCTTCTGAAAAGGATACGGTTTTTAATGAAATGCATCAAAATTCATGGAATGAAAAGCTGGTTATTTCGAAACATTTCACTCTAACCAAAAGACAGCAATTTTTTCAAGATATTGTAGATATTGATCAATTTAATTTGATTTATTTTGATGCATTCGGATTTAGGGTACAACCCGAACTGTGGTCATTTGAAATTTTTCAGAAAATGTTTACAAGTTTAAAATCGGGCGGTGTTTTGGTAACTTATGCGTGTAGAAGCTCAATAAAAAGGGCAATGTTAGACTGCGGATTCGTTGTTGAGAAACTTCCTGGTGCTCCTGGAAAAAGAGAAATGTTGAGAGGAATTAAAAAATAGTTGTTATTTTTTATAGTTGATTACTATTTTTTATAAATTTGATGTAATAAAAGTAATTTTATTACGTTCTTATCCCAAAGTTCTACCTAAAGTCTAACTAAATCTTAAAATGTTATTATGTCTAGATTGATTTACGACTACACTAAGTCGGTGCTCGAAAGAGTTAGTTTTGATGCTAAACTTTTTTGCAAAGAGTTAGAAAAAGCTTTAAAAACACTTTTACCTTATGAAATTGAGCAATTAACAGAATGGTTACTTAGTTTCACAAGTGAAAAGCCAGAATTAAGGCAATGTTTACTGAGTAGCAATAAATAAAACTAAAAGGAACTTAAACGGTTCCTTTTTTTTATGTCAATATTTTTTTGTAAGTAAATTAATATGTAAAATTAATTGAAACGTATATAATCGTATAAACAAGCTTTTAAACGATAAATAATTGCTTTTTTATTTGTTAATTAAAATATTTGATAGTAATTTTACTCAACGTTTTCCCCAAAACTATAAAATAAATGCTTAACCTAAAACTAAAAACCTATGCCTAGAATGATTTACGATTACACTAAATCTGAATTAGAGAGTGTAAGTATCGACCCGAGTCTTTTTAAAAGAAAATTGAAAAAAGCTGTTCACAGTTTGCTGCCCCATGAGATTGATCATTTACAAAAATGGCTCTCTTATTTTACGGTTAATAAACCCGATTTACAAAATTGTCTTTCTGAAGTTGATATAGAAAAATACAAAAAAGGGATTTGTTAACGTCTTTTTTGAAATATTTTTTTGTAGCTATTGTCTTTATATTAATCTTTAAAAGCGCATTCTATCGATTTAAAATGATTTTTAACGTTACTAAATGTTAAAATTTCTAAACAAGTTCTTATATTTATAATCCATAAAGTAACCCCAAAACTTTAAAAAAATGGCAAGTATTAATTATTACTACACTAAATCTGTTTTAGAAACAGTTAGTGTGAATCCAATTCGATTCAAAAAAGAGTTGTTACGAGCAACTAAAAATTTAATGCCTTATGAGATAGAGCATCTATCGAAATGGCTTTTAACCTACACTACAAATAAACCTGAGCTAAAAGAGTTTATTGATGATGTAAAAAAATGTCATAATTATTAATTTTTTTAAATTATTTAGCCTGTTTTGGGCTTATAATTTGAACGTTTTGAAAAACTATAGCACCTTTTAAAACCCCCACTATAGTTGATCGTAATGCATCAATAATATGAATTTTTAATTCATTTTTCGGATAAATTAAACTCACTTCTCGAGCTGGTTTTGGCTCTACAAAATGGCGCAACTTTTCTTTATCTTTTTCCTTTAAATCTAAAGTATGTAAATAAGGAAGTAACGTGGTTCCTAATCCTTCATCTGCCAATTTAATTAAGGTTTCAAAACTTCCACTTTCAAGTTGAAAATGGTTATTTCCTATATTAGCATCGTTTTTACAAAGGTTCAAAATGCTATCTCTAAAACAATGTCCGTCTTGAAGCAATAAAATTTCATCTAAATCCAAATCCGATATTTCAATCTCTTTTTTATTAAAAACGCCATGATTTTCAGGTATATATGCTACAAATGGTTCGAAATACAAAATTACTTCTTTAATTTTTTCTTCGTTCAATGGTGTTGCTGCAATTGCCGCGTCTAAATGACCATTGTTTAATTTAAAAATAATATCTTCGGTATTTAATTCTTCAATTATCAGTTTAACTTTTGGATATTTTTTAATGAAATTTTTCAAAAACATTGGTAAAAGTGTAGGCATAATTGTTGGAATTATTCCTAAACGAAATTCTCCACCTATAAACCCTTTTTGTTGGTCAACAATATCCTGAATCCTATCGGCTTCATTGACAATATTTTTAGATTGTGTTACTATTTTTTGTCCAATTTCTGTTAATTGAATTGGCTTTTTAGTTCTGTCAAATATTAAAATCCCTAGTTCTTCTTCTACTTTTTGAATTTGCATGCTCAATGTGGGTTGAGTTACAAAGCATTTCTCGGCTGCAAGAGTAAAGTTTTTATATTCGGCTACAGCCAAAACGTATTTAAGTTGCGTAATTGTCATAATTATAATAAAATTTGATGCAAATATAAAAACTATCAATTAAATTTATAGAGCAAGATCGTGTTTATTTTGAAATTTTTAAAATAATTTATCTCTTTAGGTTGTTAAATTTTTTATAATAGCTATTCATTCTTTAATTGAATAGCTATTTTTGCAATATGAAAACGGTAGTTAGTATAGTTTTATTTCTATTTATTTCTTTTTTATCAGCACCAACAATAATTTCGCTGATAGAGAAGAATACCGATATTTCTATGTTTTATAATTTTAATGAAGAAGAATTTCACAAAGATTATAAAGAAATTAAAGCCGATTTAAGTCACAACTATGTGTTTTTATTTGTGAAACAATCTTTTAATAAAACCTCCAAAATTATTTCTGAAAACTTGTCTCGTCATGATAATGTGTCAGAAGAAATATTTTCTCCACCTCCAGAATTAGTTTAATATAATCATCAAAGTTTCACATATTGTGAAACCATTTTTAGTATTAAATTAATTTATAGGTATGACAAAAAAAATCAATCTTTTTGCAAACCTTAAATCTGATTTTGCGTCAGGTTTAGTGGTTTTTCTTGTGGCTTTGCCACTGTGTCTCGGAATTGCATTGGCAAGTGGAGCACCATTATTTTCAGGAATTATTTCAGGTGTTGTTGGCGGAATTGTTGTTGGTTATCTCAGTCAGTCTCATCTAAGTGTTTCTGGTCCAGCAGCAGGTTTAACAGCTATTGTTCTTACTGCAATTACTGATTTAGGATCGTTTAATACGTTTCTTTTAGCAGGTTTAATAGCTGGCTTAATTCAGTTAACTTTAGGATTTGTAAAAGCAGGTTCAATATCAAATTATTTTCCAACTAATGTTATTGAAGGGATGTTGGCAGGAATTGGTGTTATTATTTTTCTTAAACAAATTCCGCATGCTTTTGGTTACGACCCCGATTTTGAAGGGGATTTATCGTTTCTACAAGTAGATGGTCAGAATACTTTTTCTGAAATTTTTTCTGTTTTAAATCATGTTCAATTAGGTTCAATTCTGATTACATTAATTTCTTTGACGATATTAATTTTTTGGACAAAATTTGAGTTTTTAAAGAAATTAAAGCTTATTCCAGCTGCATTAGTAGCAGTAATTGTAAGTATTATTTTAAACGAAATTTTCATGCAATCGGGAAGTAGTTTGGCAATTTCAAAAAATCATTTAGTGAATTTGCCAGTTCCAACATCATTAGAAGAATTTAAATCCATAATTATTACTCCCGATTTTTCTGCAATTACTAATTCTAAAGTATGGATAGTTGCGGTTACCATTGCTGTAGTAGCTTCTATTGAAACCCTTTTATGTATCGAAGCTGCCGATAGAATGGATGTACAAAAAAGATATACTAACACCAATATTGAACTTAAAGCACAAGGAATAGGAAATATTGTGAGTTCACTTTTAGGCGGATTACCAATGACTTCAGTGGTTGTAAGAACTTCGGCGAATAACGATGCTGGAGCTAAATCTAAAATGTCGACAATAGTTCACGGTTTACTTTTATTGGTAAGTGTTTTAGCAATTCCTTCTTTACTAAATAAAATTCCATTGGCTACATTGGCAGCTGTTTTATTATTAGTGGGTTACAAATTGGCAAATCCAAAAACGATTAAGCATTTTTGGGGAAAAGGGAAATATCAGTTTGTCCCTTTTATAGCTACTTTTGTTGCTGTTGTTTTAACAGATTTATTAAAAGGTGTGGCTTTAGGTATGATAATTAGTATTGTTTTTGTATTGAAAGGAAATATGAAGCGTGCTTATAATTTTAGAAATGAAGAATATAGTGATGGTGATATTATTCATATTGATTTGGCTCAGGAAGTTTCCTTTTTGAATAAAGCTGCAATCAAAACAACTTTAGCTACAATTCCAGAAAATTCTAAAGTAGTTATTAATGCCACAGATACGGTTTATATTGCTCATGATGTGTTAGATTTAATTAAAGAATTTAAAAAGATTCGTTCTAAAGAGGGAAATATCAAAGTAAAACTTGTTGGTTTTAAAGATGCTTATGAGCTAGAGAACAGTGACGGATTCAGAAATACAGTCACCTTTGAACATAAATATGATGCAATGAAACGTCAAACGGTT
This sequence comes from Flavobacteriaceae bacterium, assembly GCA_947377425.1. Lineage (GTDB taxonomy): Bacteria > Bacteroidota > Bacteroidia > Flavobacteriales > Flavobacteriaceae > Flavobacterium. The sequence continues at coordinate 7,371 of CANCFZ010000012.1, read as the reverse complement.
AAAGTAGAAGTTATAAAAACAGAGTTTGACGATTAAAAAAAATGTAAAAACTAATTTGAATTTGTCTATTTTTATAGAATATTTTTCTGTTTTAAATAGATATATAATTAAAATATAAATGAATAATTATGAGCGATTTTTATAAAAAAATATTAGACAATAATAAACAATGGGTTGAGAGTCAGTTGGCTGTAGATCCTGAGTATTTTAAAGATTTATCCAAAGGGCAAAATCCTCCGTTATTGTGGATTGGTTGTTCTGATAGTCGTGTTCCTGCAAATGAAATTATTGGTGCAAAACCAGGTGAAGTTTTTGTACACAGAAATATTGCTAATATGGTAGTTCATACTGATATGAATATGTTGAGCGTGTTGGATTATGCTGTTAATGTTCTAAGAGTGAAACACGTAATTGTATGCGGACATTATGGTTGTGGAGGTATAAAAGCCGCAATGGGTAACGATTCTATTGGAATTATTGACAACTGGATTCGCCACATAAAAGATGTTTATCGTTTACATAATACTTATTTAGATTCTATAGTTGATGAAACCGATAGATTTAATGCCTTTGTAGAGCTAAATGTTAAAGAACAAGTTTTTGATTTAGCCAAAACCTCAATTGTGCAATCTGCATGGAGAAGCGGGCAGGAATTAACATTACACGGCTGGGCTTATGGATTAAATTCTGGTTTTGTAACCGATTTAGACGTTAATTTAAGTTCCGATAAAGATTTAGATGTAGTGTATCAATTGAAATTCTAATCTTCTAAATTTTCATTAAACGCAGAAGGTAATATTTGCGGGATAAATTTTACTAAAATGGGTAATAATAATCCGCCACCTGGAAGTAAAAAAATAGTTAACGACGGAATGCTTTTGCAAATGTCTAACAACTGTTTTTTTACTTTCTTTTTTTCTTCAATATCCAAATCTCGTTTGCTAGATTGTGCCAAGAGGTGCATTAATTCTTTGCTTTCGGATATTTCTTTAATTAAACGTTTTTTATTCCGTTTTATAAGAAAAGTAACTGCTTTAGTTGTTTGGTCATAAAAATGTTTAACTGGATTTGAGTAATTAAAATACTGAATTTCAGATTTGTGAGTGGTTATAAAAGCATTAGTTTCTGAGATGCTTTCTTTTACAAAATTATCGGAAATAATAAGTGTTTCAGCTAATTTGTGTAAAAAATAAATCTCCTCATTTTCAACTTTTCCATCATCCCATAATGTCAAACCAGCTAAATCAAATAGATAGAATTTCTCTAAATCATCTTTGAAATAATCTAATGGTAGTTGTTCTAGATTTTGAATATTTATTTTTGAAAACTTGGTGTATCTAACTGATGCTTCAAATAATTTTATTAATAAATCATCGTGTTGCGATTTTACTGTTTTTATTTGTAGTGCCAATGAAACAACGCTAATAATGGTTTCCTCTGTTCGTTTTAAATATTTTTCAGGGATTTTCCCTTGAAGTAAATATTGGCGAAAGGCTAAAACATCTACAAATAATAAAGCATTAGTAACAATATGGGAAAAGTTTTTACTGAAAATATCTTTGTTAGTTTGAACACGTTCATCAATTAAATTTTCCAATTTTGAACTTGGTGTTGATGCTATTATGTTATTTAAAAACCCAAAACCTTTTGGAGTCATTTCTTTGTAAAACGCTACTGTTTTTAAAATAAAATCTTCTGAATCAGATAGTTTAGTTGTAAAATAATAAATATCAAATAAAGTATTGAGTAAAGCAACTTTTGAAATTTCTTCAGTTTTCCAATTCTCAATAGTTAATTCGGGGTTACTATTTGTGGAGATAATATGACCATAAATAAATCCAGTTTTCCGAATGTTTTTATAAAATGATAAACTATCAATAGTCATACAATCGAACAAAGAATTTTGTTCAAGAAAGTATTTATCTATCCAGCCATGTGCTGATGGGTTTATCATAACTTTAGTTTGAAGTACAAAGCTATGTTTTTTTATTAAGGACTGCGATAAGTAATGCTAAATTTTAATGACGTGTTTTACTATTTTGTTTGCAAAGCCTTATAATTTCTGCAATGCGAATGGTTCTGGTTTCTTCGCGTTTAGCTTGATTTAACCAATATAAATAGCTTTTTCTATAATGAAAACTGAAATTTTGGTAATTAGTATAAGCTGCTGAATTGCTATTAAATGCTAATTGCAAATCAGATGGGATTTCTAAATTTTCAACGGCATCAAGTGATTGCCAAGAACCATTTTGTTTGGCAATTTCAATTTTTTTTAGACCAGTTTCGTGCATTAAATTTTCTGCAATAAGTTTTTCAACATATTTTTTGTTGACTTTGCTCCAAACACTTTTATCTTTTCGTGGACCAAACGCTTGTTTTCTTCGTTCGTCATCAACTTTTCTTACTGTTGAATCAATCCAACCATAGCATAATGCTACTTGAACAGCTTCTTCCCAACGCATGCTTTCAAATTCACTACTTACACGATAAAATATTAAATAAACTCCTTTGGATAAATGATGATTTTCATGCAACCAGTAGCGCCATTCTTGTGAATTCTTAAAATATAAATGTAGTTTGTCTTCCATAATTAAAAGCAAAAGACACAAAAACAAATGTGAATTGCAAATTTTTGTGTCTTAAACTTAATCTCTTTAAATGAATTCAGAAGCGTTGCTTCGTTTTTTTTTTCCACTGATTCACAGATTTAATGTAGCAAGAATATAATTTTTAAATGAAAATCTGTGGCTAAAAAAACTTATTTTATAATTGCTGAACAAGCCACTCTTCCTCCAGCATTTCCAGTTGGTTGCGTGGTATAATCATCAGGATTTGCATGAACAATTAAACCTTTTCCAATAATATCTTTATTGACATCACCACAACCAATACACCATTCATCGGTTTTTAAAGTTATGGTTGCGTTTCCATTTTCATCAGCAGTAAAATTTCCAATATCGCCTTTATGATGTTCTGCATCCGACCATTTTCCGTGTTTTACATGTAATGGATTCCAATGTCCACCAGCCGATGCCGCATCAGTAGCTGAACAATCTGCTTTTTCATGAATGTGAATTCCGTGAACACCCGGTTTTAATCCTGATAATTTAGCTTCAAACGAAACGACACCGTTCTTTTCAAAAAATGTAGCGGTTCCAGTTACATTGCTGCCACTTTTTGATTCCAAATTGATGGTTAATACATTTGATTTACTTCCGCTACCAGACTTACAAGCTACAATAATTCCTAAAGTAATAATTGAAAGTAATATTATTTTTTTGTATTTCATTTTAAATTATTTTTAACCAAAGTTACGTATAAATTGATTTTCTAAAATTAAATTTTAGTTAAAGAATTTCTAAATTTAACAATTTCATTTTATATCCCTTGTAATTTAAATAAATATCAATTATAACCGTTAATTAGTTTGTTGAAATTTTCTTTACTTATCGGTTTGATAATATAATCAGTTACTGCATTAATACTTTTTGCTCTACTGATATCATAAGGAGATATGGATGATGAGCATATATATATTAATATCTTTTTTAAATTCTTTGATTTAAGATTTATAAATTCGTCTAAAAATTGCCATCCATCCATTATAGGCATCGATAAGTCAAGAAAAATAATTTCTGGTAGTAATGTAGGATTGTCAATATTTAACTTTAGATAGTTTAAACCATCCAACCCATTGGCAAATACTTCTATTTGTTTTATATTATCAATTTTATTAAGTATCCTTTTTGAAAGATATATAAAAGTGTCGTCATCATCTATTAGTGCTATAGTTTTCATGATTTTTTATTTTCAAATTTTATAAAAAAAGTACTTCCAACATCTGGTAGGCTTTCTACCCATATTGTTCCTCCCATAGCTTCTACTTGTGTTTTTGTCATAAAAAGTCCAAAACCTTTGGCGTCTGGATGTTCGTGAAATACTTTTCTTATTTTGAAAATACTGTCTTTATGACGCTCTAAATTGATACCTAATCCGTTGTCTTTTACGGACAGAATAGTATGTTTATTAACTGTTTTTGTTTTAATTTCTAATTTAAGATTTCTATCCGGCGATTTATATTTTATAGCATTACTAATTAAATTAGTAAGGATACTGTCTATGTATTTATGTGGATAATATAGTTTTGATACATCATCAAAATCTATAGAAATTGTTGCGTTATAAGATCTTATTTGCGCATCAAAACTCATTAATATTTTTTCCGTACAATCTTTCAAATCAACGTTAACCGATTGAATTTCTGAATCTTGACGAACTTGTAGCGATTCTACTAATTCATCAAATATTTCATTCAAATGAGTTACCACAGGTTTTATTCTTTTTAAGAGTTCTGTGCGATCTTCTTCATCAGGGCTTTCTTCTAAAAAATCTAATAACATTGATATGTTTACTAATGGCGCTCTTAGATTATGAGAAACTATATTGCAAAAATCTACCAATTGCTTATTCTGATATTCCGTTGTGGAGAGCATGTGTTTAATAAGTTCTTCACCTTTTTTCCTTTCAGTGATATCAGATCTTATGGCAACATATTGATAGGGTTTTCCTTCCTGATTTAAAAAAGGAACTATTGTAGTGTCAACCCAATAAGCGGTTCCATCTTTAGCTTTGTTTCTCAATTCACCTTTCCAAACTTTTCCTTTAGCAATGGTAGACCAAAGTTCTTTTATGAATTCTTTTGAATGATAACCTGAGTTAATAATGCGGTGGTCTTCACCAATTAGTTCTTCACGGTTATATTTTGATATTTTACAAAAATTATCATTCACATGCGTGATTATCCCTCTTTGATTGGTAATTGCAATAATAGAAGCTTCATCTAAGGCATATTTATAATCTGAAATTTCCTTGATTTTCTTTAATAACTCTTCTTCTCCTTTTTTTCTTTCAGTTATATCAGATCTTATGGCAACATATTGATAGGGTTTTCCGTCGTAATTTAAAAAAGGAACAAGAGTTGTATCCACCCAATAGGATGTGCCATCTTTAGCTTTGTTTCTTAATTCACCTTTCCAAACTTTTCCTTTTGCTATTGTTGACCACAGTTCTTTTATAAACGATTTAGGATGATAACCTGAATTGATAATACGATGGTCTTGACCAATTAATTCTTCTCGGCTATATTTTGATATTTTACAAAAATTATCATTTACATGGGTTATAATTCCCTTTTGGTTTGTAATAGCAATGATAGAAGCCTCATCAAGTGCATACTTGTAATCTGAGATTTCTTTTATTTTTTTGAGAAGTTCATTTTCCTCCATTTCTTTAGCTGGCATAGGCTTAGTTTTTTTGGTTATACACTATAATTAAAAAATAAAATGACTTGCAAAAAGGAGGTCTTGTATTACAAAGTTAGTCAAATATTTTTATACTTAAACATTTTTTGAATAAAAATCAATATTTTAACATATTAACAGTTTATTACATAAAGTTATTTAGTGTAAAATTAGTTGTATTGTTATTTTAATGCGAATAATATAATTTAGATATAAAAAAAACCACTTAATTTCTTAAGTGGTTTGATTAGCAATTAACTAAAAATTAAAAACAATAACTATTTTCAGTGACTAATTTTGTAGTGATAGTTTCTCTTAATCCCACAATATTAGGCATATTAGTATATTTTGTAAAGCGGCGTAATCCCATTAACATCATGCGTTGTTCGTCTCCTTCTGCAAATGAAATAATGCTTTCTTTTCCTTTTTGAGTTACAACATCAACGGCTTTGTATAAATATAATTTCGCCATTGCAATTTGCTCTTGAACTTTAGCTTCTCCTTCTTTTTTGGCTAATTTTTCAGTTCTCAGAATCGTACTTTCAGCCATATAAATTTCAATCAAGATGTCCGCCGCTGCCATTAATAATTGTTGATGACCTTCCAAATCTGGACCATATTTTTGAACAGCTCCACCGGCAACCATTAGGAATGCTTTTTTCAATTTACCAATTAATTCTTTTTCTTCTGCAAATAATTCAGAATAATCGGGTGTGTCAAATGATGGAATTCCCATTAATTCTTCTTGAACTTTTGATGCTGGACCCAATAAATCAACGTGACCTTTCATGGCTTTTTTAATCAACATTCCAACCGATAACATTCTGTTGATTTCGTTTGTGCCTTCATATATACGAGCAATACGAGCATCACGCCAAGCACTTTCCATTGGTGTGTCTTCTGAGAACCCCATTCCTCCATAAATTTGGATTCCTTCATCGGCAGCGTTTTGAATATCTTCTGAAACCGCAACTTTAAGAATAGAACATTCAATTGCAAATTCTTCTACTCCTTTTAATTCGGCTTCTTGGTGTGAAGTTCCTTCGGCAACACGTGCGTTTATTCTATCTTCAATTGATTTTGCAGCGCGATATGTTGCGCTTTCTCCGGCATAAGCAGAAGTTGCCATTTCTGCTAATTTATATCGGATAGCTCCGAAACTTGAAATAGGTACATTAAATTGAATTCTTTCATTAGCATAATGAACGGCATTTGTTGTAACACGGCGTTGCGCATCCAAACAAGCCGCCGCCAATTTAATACGACCTACGTTTAACGCGTTCATAGCAATTTTGAAACCTTCGCCTCGAGCAGACAACATATTTTCAACAGGAACTTTGGTTTCATTAAAGAAAACCTGGCGAGTAGATGAGGCACGAATTCCTAATTTATGCTCTTCTTCACCCATTGAAATTCCGTTACTTGAATCATTTTCAACAATGAAACCTGTAATGTTTTTATCGTCTTCAATTCTAGCAAAAACGATAAGCAATGAGCAGAAACCAGCGTTGGAAATCCACATTTTGCCTCCTGTGATTTTATAATGTGTTCCATCTTCTGACAGAACTGCTTTGGTTTTTCCTGAATTTGCATCTGAACCTGCACCTGGTTCTGTTAAGCAATAAGCGCCAAACCATTCACCTGAAGCTAATTTTGGTACGTATTTTTGTTTTTGTGCTTCTGTTCCGTACAATGTAATTGGCATAGTTCCAATTCCGGTATGTGCACCAAAAGCTGTTGAAAACGAACCTGTTGCACCCGAAATATAATCGCAAACTAGACATGTGTCAACAAATCCCATTCCCATTCCACCATAATTTTCTGGAACGGAAACACTCAAAAATCCCATTTCTCCGGCTTTGCGCATTGTTTCTTCTGTAAAAGCATAGTCTTTACTTTCAAAACGATTTTTGTTTGGCCAAATTTCTTTGTCAACGAATTCTTTAACGCTTTCGCGCATCATAATTTGCTCTTCTGAGAAATCTTCTGGTGTAAAGACATTTTCACATTTGGTTTCTTTTACCAAAAATTGTCCACCTCTTGTTATATCTTCCATGGTTTTATGTTTTTA
>CANCFZ010000011.1 GCA_947377425.1 Flavobacteriaceae bacterium | reverse complement strand
GATGTTTTGTGGATTGGAGCACGAACAACTGTAAATCCGTTTGCAGTTCAAGAAATTGCTGATGCTTTGCAAAATACCGATAAAATTGTATTAGTAAAAAATCCTGTAAATCCTGATTTGGCTTTATGGATTGGCGGAGTAGAACGTTTATACAATGCAGGAATTAAAAATCTTGGAATCATTCACAGAGGATTTTCAACGTATGAAAAAACTAAATATAGAAACAATCCCGAATGGCAAATTGCAATTGATTTTCAACATAAATTTCCAGATTTACCTTTGATAATTGACCCTTCGCACATTACAGGAAATCGCGATATGATTTTTCAAGTAACGCAAGAAGCATTGGATTTGAATTATGACGGAATGATTATTGAAACCCATATCGATCCAGATAATGCGTGGAGTGATGCTGCTCAGCAAGTTACGCCAACACGATTGAAAGAAATAATTTTCGATTTAACAATAAGAAAAGAAACCGACGAAGCTGACGAATACCAACAAAAATTAAGCAAACTTCGTGAGAAAATTGACGAATTCGATGCCAAATTATTAGACGTTATTGGAAAAAGAATGAAAGTTGCCGAAGACATTGGAGCTTTGAAAAAAGAAAAGAATGTTGCCGTTTTACAAAACAAACGTTGGAACGAAGTTTTAGAAAAAATGGTTGCCGATGGTTCTCAAAAAGGGTTGAGTGAAGAATTTATCATTCAGTTTTTCAAAGCCATTCATCAAGAAAGTATTACACATCAAGAGAAAATATTTAATTCATAAGATTTTTGAATGTTGATTAACGATTTTTGACTTTTGATTTGCTTACTTTTGCATAAATCTGAAATCTAAAATCGTTAATCCTCAATCGTTAATGTCAATGACAGGAATCGTTTATAAATCTACAGGAAGTTGGTACACCGTAAAATCATTACAAGGCGATTTTATGGAATGTCGTATCAAAGGAAAATTCCGAATTAAGGGAATTAAAAGCACCAATCCAATTGCGGTTGGAGATGTTGTAGATTATGATTTAGATGAAACTTCCGATGTTGTTACTGGAACGATTACTAATATTCACGATAGAAAAAACTATATAGTTAGGAAATCAGTGAATCTTTCGCATCAAATGCACATTATTGCTTCCAATTTAGATTATGTTTTTCTTCTAATTACAGTAAATAATCCGCCAACAACCTTCAATTTTATTGATAGATTTTTGGTTACTGCCGAAGCTTACGGCATCGAAACAATTTTGGTTTTTAATAAAATTGATACTTTAGACGATATAACTTTAGATGAACAATTATACATGCAGCACGTTTACCAAGAAATTGGATACAAATGCTTGCGAGTTTCTGCCAAAGAAAGCAAAGGAATTGAAGAATTAAAAGAACTAATGATTGGAAATACCACCATGTTTTCGGGACATTCTGGAGTTGGAAAATCTACTTTAGTGAATGCTTTAGAACCGAGTTTACATTTAAAAACCAAAACCATTTCTGAACAAAGCATGCAAGGACAACACACTACAACTTTTGCCGAAATGTATGATTTATCTTTTGGAGCCAAAATTATAGACACACCAGGAATTAAAGGTTTCGGAATTGTGGATATGGAAAAAGAGGAAATCAGCGGTTATTTTCCTGAATTTTTTAAGCTGAAAGACCAATGCAAATTCAATAATTGTTTGCACAAAGAAGAGCCAAAATGTGCAATAAAACAAGCATTAGAAGACGATAAAATTTCGTGGACACGTTACAATAGTTATCTAAAAATAGTAGAAGGTGACGATGAACATTACCGAACCGATATTTATAATGATGACCGAATTGCAAGTGACGAAACGAGAAACAAGTAGAGAAGCGATTCATCGCGTCTAAAAAATAGTCAAAATGAAAGCCGTAATCCAAAGAGTTTCACATTCATCTATAACAATTGAAAACAAAATTGTAGCCAAAATCCAAAAAGGACTGCTAATTCTTATCGGAATTGAAGATTCAGATTGTCAAGAAGACCTAATGTGGTTAACTTCAAAAATAGCCAATCTCAGAATTTTTGCAGATGAAAACGATGTCATGAATTTATCCTTAAAAGATATTAATGGCGATGCAATTGTAGTTAGTCAATTTACACTTCATGCGCTAACCAAAAAAGGTAATCGACCAAGCTATATAAAAGCCGCTAAACCTGAAATTGCCATTCCTCTTTATGAAAATTTCATCTCTCAAATGGAATTAGAATTAGGTAAAAAAATACAAACAGGACAATTTGGAGCCGATATGAAAGTAGCACTTATAAACGATGGTCCAGTGACTATAATTATTGACACAAAAAATAAAGAGTAAATCTCAGTTTTATTAAATAAATTCTTATTTTTGGATAAACAAAGCCAAAATGAGATGTAAACTTTTTCTTCCTATTTTCTTTTTATTATTTAATATAATTAATGCTCAAAATATTGATTATTCTACCCTATTAATTCCTGATAATCTTAAAGAAAACGCCAATAGTATAGTTAGAAACCAATCTATTGATATCGACATTGTTTCTCAAAAATCAATGGTTATTAAATCTACTAAAGTAATTACAGTCTTAAACTCTAAAGGATTAAGTAATGTTGATGCAAGTGAATATTTCAGTAATTCTGAAAAAGTAGTTTCTATTCAAGCAGTTATTTATAATTCGTTTGGTAGAGAAATAAAGAAAATTAAAAGAAGTGATTTTAAAGATCAAAGTATAGCGGATGGTTTTTCAATACTTACAGATGGTAGGTTTCTTTTTTTAGACTATACTCCAACAGATTATCCATTTACAGTAGTTTATGAAAGTGAAATTAAAGGTTTCAATACAGCATTTATTCCTAGTTGGAGTCCAGTTGATGATTATTTTGAAAGTGTTCAGAAATCTGAAATAACTATTCATTACCCAACAGATTTAGGGTTTAAATACAAAGAATACAATTTTGAAGGAAAAGATATTAAGAAGAATGAACAATCAAATAGCATCAGTTATTCAGTTGAGAATTTAGTTGCTGAAAAACCTGAAGATTATTCTCCTACCTCTATTGAAATCTTACCTAATGTGAAATTTGGATTGGAAAAATTTTACTTCGAAGGAGTAGAAGGATTTGCAAAATCGTGGGAAGATTTTGGTTCATGGATGTATAATAGTTTATTAAAAGATACAGAGGAACTTCCTGTTGAAACCCAAGATAAGATTAAAACTCTTGTCGGAAATGAAACAGACCCAATTAAAAAAGCTAAAATTATTTATAAATATGTACAAGATAAAACCCGTTATGTTAGTGTTCAACTAGGAATTGGAGGAAGAAAACCTATGTTGGCAAAAGATGTAGATAGATTAGGGTATGGTGATTGTAAGGCTTTGACAAATTATACCCGAGTGCTCCTAAAAACAGTAGGAGTGGAATCCTATTATACAGAAATATATGGCGATGGTAGTAAAAAAAATTTTCAGAAAGATTTTGTTACTATGCAAGGTAATCATGTAATATTAGCTTTGCCAAATAAAGATAAAATGCTATTTTTAGAATGCACTAGTCAAACTGTTCCCTTTGCTTATCAAGGCACTTTTACAGATGATAGATATGCATTAATGATTAAGCCAGATAAAGGTGAAATTATAAAAACAAGAGAATATTTAGACAAAGAAAACACTCAAATTTCTAAAGGGAATTATCTGATTGATGAAAATGGCGGAATTTCTGGGAACATCATTATTAAATCGAAAGGAATTCAGTATAACGATAATTATCTATTGGAAAACGAATCTAAAGAAAAAATAGATGAGCACTATAAAGACTATTTTTATTGGATTAACAATTTAAAAATGGAAAAAATTAAATTCAATAACAATAAAGAAGATGTTGAATTTACAGAAAATCTGCAGATTAGTGCATCCGATTATGGAAAGAATAGCGGCGACGTAATGATGATTTCAATAAATGTATTCAATCAAAATGCAAATATTCCTCAGCGTTATCGAACTCGAAAAAACCCGTTTGAAATTTCAAGAGGTTATTATGATGAAGATGAAATTGAAGTAACATTTTCTGAAGGATTTAAGTTGGATGCAAAACCAGATAATACCGAAGTTAAAGATAAGTTTGGAACTTATAAAATTGAAATTGTAATTATAAGTCCAAATAAACTTTTGTACAAACGCTCTTTATTAGTTAATAAAGGGTTTTATGATAAATTAGAATATGAAAATTTCAGAAAATTCAGAGAGCAAATAGCAAGAATTGATAACTCAAAAATAGTATTGACCAAAAAACAATAGCCATGAAGAAAATCTTACTAATAACGATATTTTTAATTCTAGGGAATGTCAAAATAGTTGCCCAAAAGCATGAATTAGGAAGTGTTACAATTGAAGAACTAAAAGAAAAAGTTCATCCAAAAGATTCATCTGCCGTTGCTGCTGTTCTATTTAATAAATGCAAAGTGAGTTTTGAATATAATAGGACATTTACTATGGTTACGGAAGTTCAAGTAAAAATAAAAATATATAAAAAAGAAGGATATCAATGGGGAAATGAAGAAATCCCTTTTTATGTTGGTTCGTCTAAAGAATCAGTAGTTTTTTCAAATGCTGTGACATATAATCTTATCAATAATGAAATTCAATTAACAAAGGCAAAAGCAGAAAATGAATTTATAGAAGAGAAGAATAAATCATTTAAGATAAAAAAAATCACGATGCCTAACATTAAAGAGGGTTCTATTATTGAATATAAATATATAATTAGAACACCCTATATTTCAAATTTTAGAGATTGGCAGTTTCAAAAGAAAATACCTGTTAATTATTCAGAATTAATTACCGATATTCCAGAATATTTTTTCTATAATATACACAGAAAGGGCTCATTACCATTCATTGAAACTAAAGATAAATTCAGTAAATTTATTAGTTTCAATAAGAAACCAAATAGCTGGGAGTATCAAAAGAAATCAATGATTGATCCGATTACGCATGATGTAGACCAGATAAGTTATTTAGATAATCGGACAATTTATACTCTCGAAAATATTCCTGCATTAAAAGAAGAGTTGTTTGTTAATAATATTGATAACTATGCTTCTAATATTGAGCACGAACTCGCTGGAGTTAGATACCCAAACTCTTCCTACGAAACGTTTTCAATTACTTGGGATGAAATAGTTAAGGATATAAATGAGAGTGAATATTTTGGTGATCAACTTAATAAAACTAATTATTTTGAAAAAGATTTAACAATGTTATTGACAGGATTACTTACTTCGGAAGAAAAAATAACAGCAATTTTTAAATATGTTCAATCTAGAATGAACTGGAATAAATACTATAGTTATACTTGTGATGATGGAGTAAAAAAAGCCTATGAAGATAAAACAGGTAATTCAGCCGAAATAAATTTAATGTTAGTTTCAATGTTACGATATGCAAATTTAGATGCAAACCCAGTTTTAGTTAGTACTAGATCTAACGGAATTTCAATATTTCCTAGTAGAACAGCATATAATATTGTAATTGCATCCGTATTAATTGATGGTAATTTAGTTTTTATGGATGCAACAAATAAAAATTCTTCAATTGGAATTTTACCAATTAGAGACTTAAACTGGTTTGGCAGACTAATTAAAAAAGATGGAACATCAGATTTAGTTGATTTAATGCCGAAAATCTCATCCTATGATGTAGTAAATATGCTTGTTCGCCTTGATGAAAAAGGTCAAGCAGAAGGTCAAGTAAGAGAACAATATCTAGATTATAAAGCATTAAAGTTTAGAGAAAATTTTTCTACCCAAACAATTGATACTAGAATACAAAAAATAGAGAAAGAATATAAGGATATTGAAATAGAAGATTATAATTTAGTTAATGATAAAAATTTTGATGATTCGGTTGTCGAAAAATATTCTGTTAAAAACACGAATGCGTATGAACTTATTGGTAATAAAATATATTTTTCTCCAATGTTACAATTTGCTATGTCGAAAAATCCGTTTAAACAAGAAACCAGAGAATATCCTATAGATTTTTCATTTCCAGTTAAAGATATGCACATGATAAATCTAACAATACCTGATGGTTATCAGGTAGAAAGTATGCCGAAAAATATAGCAATTGCAATGGATAATAAATATGGTAGTTTTAGATATACAATTACAAACACATCAGAAACTCAAATTCAATTGTCGGTTGTTTTAGAAATCAATTCATCTATTATACCTTCAGAACATTATGACACTTTAAAACAATTTTTCAAAGTGATAATTGAAAAAGAAAATGAAAAAATTATACTAAAAAAGAATTAATAACTACCATTATATTATGAAACAAACTCTCTTTTTACTATTATTCTTATGTCAATGTATTTCTACTTTTGCCCAAAAACATGAATTAGGAAATGTTACGATAGAAGAACTTAAAGAAAAAATTTATCCCAAAGACTCTTCGGCTGTAGCGGCCGTTATTTTTAAAAAAGGTGATGTGGGCTATGTTTTTACCAACGAAGATGGGTTTACAATGATTACAGTTGTAAAAACCAAAATCAAAATTTATAAAAAGGAGGGTTACAATTTTGCAAACGAACTAATTGAATATTATATAGGCGGAACAACCAAAGAAGGAGTTTCGTTTGATAATGCAATAACATACAATTTGATAGATGGGAAAATTGAAAAAACAAAATTGAAAAAAGAAAGTGAATTTGATGAAAATGTAAATAAATATTGGAATAAAAAGAAAATAACTATGCCTAATGTAAAAGTGGGTTCGGTAATTGAATTTCAATATACAATTAGATCAAAAAGATTTCAAGAGTTAAGAGATTGGTATTTTCAATCACAAATTCCTGTGAGTTATTCAGAACTTACAACTACAGTGCCTGAATTTTATGTGTACAAATCCAATCAAAAAGGATTTATTTTTCCAACAGTAATTACTGAGAAGAAAAGAAAAATAGTCCATTTAGCAACAATGGAAAGAAACAATAATGGCGGAACAAGAGGTCTAGGAAATACTTTTGTAGAAGATGATTTTGAATATGAAGAAACTAGAACAAATTTTATAGCACAAAATCTCCCAGCGATGAAAGAAGAGTCGTATGTGAACAACATCAATAACTATATGTCGTGTGTTTCTCACGAATTGAATTATATTGCTTTTCCAAATAAACCATTAAAAACATATTCAACCGACTGGGAAGCGGTAACAAAAAATATCTATGATGAAGGAGATTTTAGTTCAGAATTAAACAAAACAGGCTATTTTGATACAGAAGTCAATACTATTATTGCAGGTTTAAATTCTCCTCAAGAAAAAATAGTAGCAATTTCTAATTTTGTAAAATCTAAAGTAAAATGGAATAAATACTATGGAATATTTTGCAATAATGGAGTGAAAAAAGCCTATTCAGATAATGTAGGTAATGTAGCCGAAGTTAATTTAATTCTAACTTCAATGTTGCGATATGCTGGCTTGACTGCTAACCCGGTTTTAGTTTCTACACGTTCTAATGGAGTTGCTTTTTTTCCGTCAATATCAGCTTTTAACTATGTCATGTGTGCTGTTGAAACTCAAGAGGGTCTAGTTTTGCTAGATGCCACTGATGCTTTTTCTATTCCAAATATTCTTCCAATAAGAGATTTGAATTGGAAAGGAAGAATGATTAGAAACGACGGAACTTCGGAAGAAGTCGATCTTATGCCAAAATTAGTTTCAAAAGAAGCAGCTAATGTTGGCTATCAATTAAACGCAGATGGAACCATAAACGGGAAAATAAAAAAACAATATTCCGATTATTTAGCAGAGTCATTTAGAAATAAATATAATTTGGTTAAAGAGGAAAAGTATCTTGAAGATTTAGAGTCTACAGAAAATATTGATATAAATGAATATGTTAGAGAAAATCAAGAAATTTTAGATAAACCAATAGTTGAATCTTTTAGTTTTTCTGATAAAAAAAGTTGTGAAATTATAGCCGAAAAACTTTATTTTTCACCACTATTGTTTCTAGTATTAAGTGAAAACCCTTTCAAACAAGAAGTTAGAGAATATCCAATAGATTTTAGTTTTCCAATAGCTAAAAGATATAATGTTTTAATAGATTTACCTGAAGGTTATGTGGTTGAAACATTGCCAACATCAATGAATATTGCCACTGTAGAAAACATTGGAAGTTTTAAATATATAATTGCAAATACTGGTGGCAAAATTCAAGTTTCAGTAACCTTTGAGATTAATCAAGCCATAGTCGGGTCGGATTATTATGAAATTGTAAAAAACTTTTTCAAACAATTAATCGATAAGCAAAACGAGAAAATTGTCTTAAAAAAAATATAAAATGAACCTAAAAAACTCCCAACTAGAAGTTGACAACTGGATAAAAAACCACGGAGTTCGTTATTTTAACGAGCTAACCAATATGGCGCAACTTACAGAAGAAGTAGGTGAAGTGGCTAGAATTATTGCACGTCGATACGGAGAACAATCCGAAAAAGAATCCGATAAAAATAAAGACCTTGGCGAAGAACTAGCCGATGTGGTTTTTGTAGTTTTGTGTTTGGCAAATCAAACCGGAATTGACCTTCAAGAAGCATTTGATAAAAAAATGGATTTGAAATCTGTAAGAGATAAAGACCGTCATAAAAACAACGATAAGTTGAAATAATTATGGATTTAAAACTTCAAAAATCAGCAATCGTTAATCTTCAATCGTTAATCAAAATAACCGGTTCCAAATCGGAAACCAACAGATTATTATTGTTGCAAGCGTTGTATCCAAATATCACCTTAGAAAACACTTCCAATTCTGATGATTCAGACGTTATGGCTGACGCACTACAGCAATCAGCAATCAGCAATCAAAAATCGTTAATCATTGACGTTCATCACGCTGGAACTGCCATGCGATTTCTAACCGCTTTTTTTGCAATTCAAGAAGGAAAAGAAATTATTTTGACTGGTTCGTCAAGAATGAAAGAAAGGCCAATTAAAATTCTAATCGAAGCATTAAACCAACTTGGAGCCGAAATTACATATAAAGAGAAAGAAGGTTTTCCTCCAATAAAAATTAAAGGAAAAAAAATAACAAATAATAAAGTTTCACTTCCAGCAAATGTTAGTAGTCAGTACATTTCAGCACTTTTATTAATAGCTCCAAAACTAGAAAATGGATTAGAAATAACACTCGAAGGAGAAATAACATCTATTCCATACATCAAAATGACTTTAGCTTTATTAAATGACATTGGAGTTGAAACTTCTTTTGAAAATAATAGAATAAGCGTAAAATCAAAATTATCAATTGTAAATCATCAATTGTCTATTGAAAGCGATTGGTCTTCGGCATCTTATTATTATTCAATAGTTGCTTTATCTCCAATTGGAACTGAAATAAAATTATCAAGGTATAAACAAAATAGCCTTCAAGGTGATGCTGTTTTAGCTCAAATTTATAAAAATTTTGGAGTAGAAACTACTTTTGATGAATCTGGAATAATTATTAAAAGAATTAAACATGCAGCAAAATCAGTTCAGTTTAATTTGGCTTCATCTCCCGACATCGCTCAAACAATAGTAGTAACGTGTTTTGGACTTGGAGTTGGTTGTTATTTGAGTGGATTAGATACTTTAAAAATCAAAGAAACCGATCGTATAGAAGCATTACGATTAGAACTGACAAAAATAGGCGCATTAGTTGTTACAACCAATTCTACTTTAAAACTAGGTTCTTCCACAAAAATAAAATCCAATAAAAAAATAGAAACCTATCAAGACCACAGAATGGCAATGGCATTTGCACCTTTAGGATTAAAAACCTCCATGATTATTGAAGACGCCGAAGTAGTTTCTAAATCCTATCCAACTTTTTGGGATGATTTAAAAAGTATTGGTTTTACTATTTCAAAAGAATAAAAAAAACCTAAGAACCTTAGCTTATTTGAGCCTTTGCATCTCTTTTTCAAAATAAACATTAAAACACTTGACATCGCCTATCTCACAATCGTATATTTGCAGACGATTTAATTTTATGATTTTAACATCTAAAATTTAATATCTAATATCTAAAATTTAATTATGAAATTATCTCATTTTCAATTCAACCTTCCAACAGAATTATTGGCTGAATTTCCAGCAGAAAACCGCGACGAATCTCGTTTAATGGTTATCGATAGAAAAAAAGGAACTATAGAACACAAAACATTCAAAGACGTTATCGATTATTTTGGCGATGGCGATGTAATGGTTCTTAACAATACCAAAGTTTTTCCAGCAAGAATGTTTGGAAACAAAGAAAAAACTGGAGCAAGAATTGAAGTGTTTTTATTGAGAGAATTAAATGCCGAACAAAGACTTTGGGACGTACTAGTTGATCCAGCTCGTAAAATCAGAATCGGAAATAAATTATATTTTGGCGATGACGATTCATTAGTAGCCGAAGTTATTGATAATACCACTTCTCGCGGAAGAACATTACGTTTTCTTTATGACGGTTCTTACGATGAATTCAGAAGAAAACTTACTGAACTTGGAGAAACTCCAATACCAAAATACATCAATCGTGAAGTAACCGAAGAAGATGCCGAACGTTACCAAACAATTTATGCCAAAGAAGAAGGTGCAGTAGCAGCTCCAACTGCTGGTTTACACTTCTCTAAACACCTTTTAAAAAGATTAGAAATTAAAGGAGTTGACTTTGCCGAAGTTACACTTCACGTAGGTTTAGGAACTTTCAATCCAGTTGAGGTTGAAGATTTATCTAAACACAAAATGGATTCTGAGGAATTAAAAATCACTCAAAAAGCTTGTGATATTGTAAACAATGCAAAAGCCAAAAAGAAAAAAATCTGTGTGGTTGGAACAACTTCAATGCGTGCTATTGAAAGCGCAGTTTCATCACAAAGAACCCTAAATACATTTGATGGTTGGACTAACAAATTCATCTTTCCTCCTTATGATTTTAGTATTGCAGATGCAATGATTACCAATTTTCATACACCAAAATCAACATTATTAATGATGGTTTCAGCTTTTTGTGGACACGATTTAATGCGTAAAGCTTACGACGAAGCAATCAAAGAAGGATACAAATTCTATTCTTACGGAGATGCAATGTTAATAATATAATTTGTCACACTGAGCGCAGTCGAAGTGCTTATTACTATAAAATCTCATCAACAATGGTGAGATTTTTTTTGTTGCCTGAGGTTCTCGAAGGCAACAAAAAAACAGGAGGTTCTCGAAGGCAACAAAAAAATTCTGAAGTTCTCGAAGGCAACAAAAAAGATTTTCTTAGGTTCTCGAAGGCATTTTTTTTTGAAGCGAATCTACCGAATTCTTGTTGTCCATTTTCCTGCTACTGAAACTCGCTTTTTTATAGTGTTGATTGAGGTTCTCGAAGGCAACACTATAAAAAGAGCTCAAACAATTTCAGCATCAGGGCTAGATAGTAATGGTTTTTACTTAAATCATTTTTTCAAAACATCTTTTTTCTTTTTTCTTTTCTCCCTATATTTACATCGCATAAGTTCGGACAATTCGCGATTTGTCCTTTCATAAAAACTACAACAATGAAATTCCAAAATACCCTCGAATTTGCACAACAATTAGACGCTCAAGACGAATTAAAAAACTACAGAAACGAATTCATTTTTCCGCAACATAACGGAAAAGATGTGATTTATTTTACCGGAAATTCACTTGGATTACAACCCAAATCAGCAAAAAAATATGTCGATGATGTAATGAACGATTGGGCAAACCTTGCTGTCGAAGGACATTTTTATGCCGAAAAACCTTGGTGGGATTATCAAGAACGTTTTGCCGAACCATTAAGCAAAATTGTAGGAGCAAAACCATCAGAAGTTGCAGTAATGAACACTCTAACGGTCAATCTTCATTTACTAATGGTTTCGTTTTATCGACCAACACCATCACGTTACAAAATTATTTGCGAAGAAAAAGCATTTCCTTCCGATCAATATATGTTTCAATCTCAAGTCAATCATCATGGCTACAAACCTCAAGATGCAATCATTGAAATCAAAAGAAGAGAAGGCGAACACAACATTAGATTAGAAGATATTTTAGCCAAAATCGAAGAAGTTGGTGACGAATTAGCATTGGTTTTATTCGGCGGCGTAAATTATTACACAGGTCAAGTTTTTGACATGAAAACCATAACAGAAGCTGGTCATAAAGTTGGAGCCTACGTAGGTTTTGATTTAGCACATGCAGCTGGAAACATAAAATTACAACTCCACGATTGGAATCTTGATTTTGCTGCTTGGTGTTCCTACAAATACATGAATTCTGGACCAGGAAACGCTTCAGGTTGTTTTGTTCACGAAAAGCATCATCATTCTAATTTACCAAGATTTGCTGGTTGGTGGGGTCATAACAAAGAACGTCGTTTCAAAATGGAACCAACATTCGATCCAGTTCACGGAGCCGATGGTTGGCAAATAAGTAATCTACCAATTCTTTCTTTAGCGCCATATTTAGCATCTGTAGAGATGTTTGCCGAAGTTGGAATGGATAAATTAATCACCAAAAGAAACCAAATCACAGCATATTTAGAATTTATATTACACGAAATTGATAAAGAAGTTAACAGTAGTTTTGAAGTAATAACACCTTCAAACCAAGAAGAAAGAGCTTGTCAATTATCAGTTTTTTTGCATGGCGAAGGACGAAGTTTGTTTGATTATTTAATGAAAAACGGTGTAATCACCGACTGGCGCGAACCAAATGTAATTCGTCTGGCTCCAGTTCCATTATATACTTCTTATCAAGATATGTATGAATTTGGACAAGTATTGAAAAGAGGAATTCTATCCCACCGTTGATAAATAAATTTTTGATTTTAAATTAAATTGTTTTTATTTGTAACAAATTGATAATTAAAAAAATAACCAACCATTATGAAGTTAAATTTACATGTAGTATTACTTCTGTTAATTTTTAATGTTTTTACAATAACTGCTCAAGTTTCTGATAAAGAAGCATCAGCAAGAAAATGGATTTCAGAACATTCTAAAGAATTAAATATCCAGCCTTTTCATACTTTTAAACTATCTTATGTAAGAAAAAGTTTAGCAGGAGAAACGTTGCGTTTTCAACAAATGTTGAATGATGTTCCTGTTTATGATTCTGAAATTGTAATTAATTTTTCAGAAGGAAATGAAGTGGCATTTTCATCTAATAATTATGATGTTTCGGTTGACAATATTCTTACTATTCCAAATATTTCAAGTCAAACTGCAATTGGAATTTCAAATGCAAAAATTAATACTAATGATGGTAAAATTTTATCACAAAAAGTAAAACTTGTAATTTATAATGCTGAAAAACCAACAAGATTAGCTTATAGAATTACTACACAAATTGATAATAGACCTGGGGATTGGGAAACTTTTGTAGATGCAAATACTTCGGAGGTTATTAGTTTAAAAGATATTGCTATTTATCATCACAATGAAAAGCATCCAAGTAAAAAGAAGTCGATAAAAAAACAATCTAAATCGGTTGTAGCATTTACAACAGGTAGAGCAATGGTTTATGATGCTGATCCACTTTCTTATGCACATGTTGCTTATGGAGGTAATTATTCAGACAATAGTGATGCAACAAATACCGATTTAGATGCTGCTAGAAAACTAGTGTCACTTCCACAAGTTGATTTAACTTCTGGAGTATATAGATTAAAAAGTCAGTATGTAGATATAGCTGATTTTGAATCTCCAAATAATGGGTTTTTCACACAATCTACCGATGATTTTAGTTTTACTAGGGATAATGATGCGTTTGAAGCAGTTAATGCCTTTTATCATTTAGATAAAAGTATGCGCTACATAAATCAAACATTGGGTTCGGTTTGTGTGCCGCAATTAAATGGAGGTGTATTTCAATTTGACCCATCAGGATTGAGTGGTGCTGATAACTCTCATTATATTCCCTCAACAGAACAAATTGCTTTTGGTGAAGGTTGTGTTGATGATGCTGAAGATGCAGATGTTATTTTACATGAATTTGGACATGGCATTCATGATTGGGTTACTGGAGGTCATTCTTCTTCATCAACGGGTCTTGGAGAGGGTTCAGGAGATTATTGGGCTATGTCTTATAGTAGAAGTTTAAACCAATGGACTTCTACAGAAGCTGCTTACAATTGGGTTTTTAGTTGGGATGGACACAATGAATGTTGGGGTGGAAGAATTACTAATTATACTCGTACTTATCCTCAAACAGGGTCTACTTATACAGAAATTCATACCTATGGGCAAATCTGGGCAACAGCTTTAATGAAAATTTTTGATGTAATTGGTAGAACAAAAACAGACAAAGCTTTTATAGAAGGACTTGCTTTAACAAACAGTTCAAGTAATCAAAAAACTGCTGCGGTTGCCGTTAGACAAGCCGCTATAAATATGAATTATCCTTGTGCAGATATTCAAACAATGACCGATAAATTTAATGCTGCTGGTTATGGAATGGCAGCAGTTACTCTAAAAATTAACTGCCCATCTGATCAAACCGTTACGGCAGATAGTAGTAACAACTTTACAGTTCCAAGTTTTGCCAGTTGGTCTAATGCAATTAGTGCTAATTGTAGTGCTGTAGTTACACAATCACCAGCTGTTGGAGCAATACTTACTCCAGGAACTTATCCCGTTACAATGACAGCTACAAGCGGTACAACTGCAACATGTGGGTTTAATTTAATAGTTACTCCATATTTAGCCGTAGTTCAAAATATAAAAGAAAATGTTGTTATCTTTCCTAATCCTGCCAAAAATCAAATTACAATTAAAGGTGAATTTGATGCCAACGAAAACATTACAATTTACAATTTATTAGGTCAAAAAGTAATCGAAAGAAATTCAATCTCCAATGAAGAAAGAATAGATGTTTCTAAATTAGAATCAGGAGTTTATACTATTTATTTCAATGCTTCTAAATCTTCTTACAAGTTTGTGAAAGAATAAACTTTTTATATAAATTTTTAAAACCACAATGAATTAAAATTTGTTGTGGTTTTTTTATATCAAACACATTGAAACATCTTTTGCAAAAATCTTAGAACCTTAGTACCTTTACAACTTATTATTTTAAAAATGACAAAAGAACAAATCATACAAAATTTTGACCCATCGCAACCAGGATTAGCCGATGCAACTATATTCGGATTACCATTTTCATCTGAACAATCAGAAATCATTATAATTCCTGTGACTTGGGAAGTAACAGTAAGTTATGGCTCAGGAGCATCCGAAGGACCTGAAGCAGTTCTCGAAGCTTCCTTTCAAGTAGATTTAAACCATCAAGATTTTCCGGAATTATGGAAACTCGGAATGTACTACGCCGAAATTCCAGAAAATTGGAAAACTAATTCCGATAGATATAAAGAACTAGCTCAACCAATTATTGAAGCATTGGAAGACGGTCAAGATATTTCTCAAAATCCGGAATTGAAATTAAATTTAATTTTAATAAATTCTATTTGTCGTGATTTACATACAGAAGTAAAAGAAACCGTTTTGCATTGGATGAATAAAGGTAAAAAAGTAGTTCTTCTTGGTGGCGACCATTCTACTCCACTTGGTTATTATGAGGCTTTGGCAACAAAACACGATAATTTCGGAATTCTTCATTTAGATGCGCACATGGATTTGCGTATTGCTTACGAAGGTTTTACATATTCACACGCTTCAATCATGTACAATGCGTTACAAATTCCTCAAATTTCAAAAATTGTCCAAGTCGGAATTCGAGATTTCTGCGAACAAGAAGTAGACGTTGTAAAATCTCAAAACGGAAGAGTCTTAGTTCACACTGATTCTGATTTGAAAAAAGAAACTTTTGAAGGTAAAACTTGGCAACAACAATGTGATGCAATTATTACTTCGCTTCCGCAAAAAGTATGTATTTCTTTTGATATTGACGGAATGTATCCTTGGTATTGTCCGAATACAGGAACACCAGTTCCAGGAGGTTTTTCATTCGAGCAAGCAACTTATCTATTCAATAAATTAGCTGAAAGTGGTAAAGAAATAATAGGTTTCGATTTAGTCGAAGTTGCTCCTGGAGAAAACGACGATTGGGATGGAAATGTTGGCGCCAGAATGTTGTTTCACATGTGCGGTGTTTTAGCTAAAAACAATGGATTGAATACAGGAAACCCAATTCAATTTCCTAGAAAATAAAAAGCACTTCTATTTTTTTAAAACCATTAAGAAATTAAGAAAAGTTAAGACAAAAACATAATGCAACTTAATTTCTTAATGGTTTATTATTTACATTTGGAATTCAATTCCATTCTAATGAAAAAACTAAAAAAAGTACTTCTAATAATTGTTGCCTTTCTAGTTGTAACAGCACTTTCACTTTACATTTATCTACAAACAACCAAACCTCAATATGAGGGCGAAATTGGTTTAAAAAACATTAGTAAAGAAACTACGGTTTACTTTGATGATTATGGAGTGCCACACATTTATGCCAATTCTCAAAAAGATGCTATGACGGCTTTGGGTTACGTTCACGCACAAGACCGATTGTGGCAAATGGAATTAATGCGACGAATAGCACCTGGAAGATTATCCGAACTTTTTGGAAGTAAAGCTTTGGCAAATGACAAGTTTTTTGTCGGAATTGGAATTGATGAAAACTCCGAAAAAGCGATTGCACAATTAGATAAGAATTCTGAAACCTACAAACTAGCAATGGCTTATGTAGACGGAATTAATCAATATATAGAAAACGGAAAAACTCCAGTTGAGTTTCGATTGGTTGGAGTTAAAAAAGAGAAATATACATTAAAAGACGTTTACAATATCTTCGGATTTATGTCATTCAGCTTCGCAATGGCTCAAAAAACAGATCCTTTACTTACCGATATTCGTGACCAATATGGAATGAATTATTTGAAAGATTTCGGAATTGACGGCTCTCTGGGAACGGTACAATTAAAAAACTATAAAGGAAAATCAAATGATTATGCTGAAATATCCAAATCGGTAGCCAGTTTATTGGATAATTCTCCAATTCCACCATTTATTGGAAGCAATAGTTGGGTAATCGGTGCTCCAAAAACTAAGAATGGGAAAGTGATTTTTGCCAATGATCCACACATCGGTTTTTCGCAACCTTGTACTTGGTATGAAGCACATATTGTAACACCAGATTATGAAATTTATGGTTATTATTTGGCTGGAACTCCATTTCCATTATTAGGTCATAACCGAAATTACGCCTACGGTTTAACTATGTTTGAAAACGATGATTTGGATTTGTTTAAAGAAGAAGAAAATCCGAATAATAGTAATCAATATAAAACGATTAATGGTTATAAAAACTATACCATTCGCCAAAAAACAATTAAAGTAAAAGACAGTTCTTTGGTAACTTTAAATATTAAAGAAAGTATTCACGGACCAATAATGAATGGTTTATTGACTAATTTAAAATCAAAAAAACCAGTAGCAATGTCTTGGATTTACACCCAACAAAAAAATCAAATTCTAGAAGCAGTACATTCACTTTCGCATTCCAAAAATGTTACTGATTTTTATAATGGCGTATCCTTAATTGCAGCACCAGGATTAAATATTATGTATGGTGATGCCCAAAATAACATTGCTTGGATTACTTCTGGAAAACTCTATAAATTAGATAAATCGGTCAACGGAAATTTCATTATGAACGGTGCCAACGGAATTGATGACAAAAAAGAATTTCAGCCTTTTTCAAAAAATCCTTCGGCTATAAATCCGAGTTGGAATTATGTATATTCATCCAATAATCAACCTGAAGCTATAGACGGCTATTTATATCCAGGCTATTATTTGCCAAAAGACAGAGCCAAAAGAATTGATGGATTATTACAACCTAAAAACAATTGGACTAGTTCTGATGTTCAAGAAATGATTAACGATAATACCTCTTCAACAGCAAGTGATTTGATGGCAAATTGGACTTCGGTTTTAAATAAAAATGCTTCCGCAAATGAACAAAAAGCACTGCAAATTCTTCAAAGTTGGGAAGGAACTAATGATTTGAAAGATGTGGCTCCAACGATTTTCAACAAATGGATTTATTTTTATTTACAAGATACTTTTAAAGACGAGTTAGGAGAAGATAACTTCAATACTTTTTTAGGAACTCATGTTATGAAACAAACAATCTCTGCTCAAAGTCAGAATGAAAATTCAACTTGGTGGGATAATATTGCGACAAAAAATCACAAAGAAACACGTTCCGAAATTTTGAATAAATCGTTTCAAGAAGCAATTTCGTCACTTGAAAAACAGCTTGGAAATAATCCGAACGATTGGACTTGGAATAAAGTACACACACTAGAACACCAACATCCAATTGGAAAAATAAAAGCCTTGCGAGGTTTTTTCAATGTTGGTCCATTTGAAGTTCCAGGTTCTAATGAAGTGATTAATAATTTATTGTTTACCTATAGTGACACTCCAAAAAGTGATGTCAAAGGCGGTCCGTCAACACGTAGAATTATTGATTTTTCAGATGTGGAAAATAGTATAAGTATTTTACCAACAGGACAATCTGGAAATCCAATGAGCAAACATTATAGCGATCAAGCCGAAATGTATGTAAAAGGTGAATTCCGAAAAATGAAAATGAACAAAGCCGAAATTATTAATACTTCAACTAAATTGATATTTCAACCAAATTAAAAAGAGGTTTTTACATTCTAAATGTTTAAAATCAATAAATTTGCAAAACCGATTATAAAATTAAATGCAAACGCCCAAAAAAATCGCCATTGTTGGCTCAGGATTAGTTGGAACTCTATTAGGAATTTATCTAAAAAGAAGAGGACACACAGTTCATATTTATGACAGAAGTCCCGATATTAGAAAAATAAATTTCTCTGGTAGATCCATAAACCTTGTTTTATCCGATCGAGGTGTTAAAGCTTTGAGCGACGTTGGTTTAGAAAAAGAAGTATTAGGTATTGGAATTCCTGTGGAAAAAAGAGCTATTCACATCGGTGCAAATACTGTTAATGAACAGTTTTATGGTAAAGATGGCGAAGTGATTTATTCGCTTTCAAGAGGATTGTTAAATAAAAAAATGGTCGATTTAGCCGAAAAAGCTGGTGTAGAATTTTTCTTTGAGGAAAAAGTTTGGGATGTCGATTTAACAACTGCAACAATATCAATTGGTGAGTCAGAAAGAGGCGAATGGACAACACACGACTACGATTTAACCTTTGGTGCTGATGGTGCTTTTTCGAGAATAAGACATAGAATGCAACGTCAGAGTATGTTTAATTATTCACAAGAATTTTTAGAAATTGGGTATAAAGAATTACATATTCCAGCCAATGCAGATGGTACTCACAAATTAGATAAGAACTCACTACATATATGGCCAAGAGGTAAATTCATGTTGATGGCTTTAGCAAATTTAGACGGCACATTTACATGTACTTTATTTATGCCACATGACGGCGAAAATTCATTCGAATCTTTAAAAACTAAAGAACAATTAGTAGAATTTTTTGATAAACATTTTCCAGATACCAAAGAAGTAATTCCTAATTTAGTTGAAGATTTCTTTAAAAATCCAACAAGTTATTTGGTTACAATGAAATGTTTTCCATGGACTTTTAGTGATAAAGTTGCCTTAATTGGTGATGCTTGTCATGCAATTGTTCCTTTTTATGGTCATGGAATGAATGCTGGTTTTGAAGACATAACTGTTTTAGATCAAATGTTAGAAAAATGTGGTGATGACTGGGCTAATCTTTTAAATGAATACGAAAATTCAAGAAAACCCAATACTGATGCTATTGCGGAGCTTTCGTATAGAAATTTCATGGAAATGAGTGCCAAAACAGCCGATGAGAAATTCTTATTGCAAAAGAAAATAGAAAAATGGTTTTCAGATAAACATCCCGATAAATGGATGCCATTGTACAGTCGTGTAACTTTTAGCTTACAACCTTATTCAGAAGCTTTAGCTATTGGTGATTTCCAAAATAAAATTATGGAAGAAGTTATGCAAATTTCAAATATTGAAAAAAAATGGAATTCAAAAGAAGTTGAGAATAAAATCATTCAACTTTTAAATTCCAAATAACAATTTACAAAATAAAATTAATAGATATTTTCTTTCTTTGTGTCTTTTTGACTTCTTGGTAATTACTTCTTAAAAATAAAATAAACTGCCAAAATCAAAAAGCACATTCCCACCAAATGATTCCATTTTAAGGTTTCATTTTTAAAAAAAAGTAACGAAAAAACCACAAAAATGATCAGAGTAATCACTTCTTGAATTACTTTCAATTGCATTAATGTAAATGGTCCGCCATTTCCTTCATAACCTATTTTGTTGGCAGGAACTTGAAAAAAATATTCAAACAAAGCTAGTCCCCAACTGATTAAAACAATGGTTGTTAAGCCTGCATTTTCAAACCATTTTAACTCTTTGAATTTCAAATGTCCATACCAAGCCAATGTCATAAAAATATTTGAAAGTAGGAGTAAACCAATCGTGATATAACCTTTCATTTTTTATATTCTAATTAAAACAAGTGCAAGTTACGGCTTTTTTAGGTGTCAAATTTCTAAAAAAAGTGTGTTTAAAAAATGAATTATACAAATAATTCTTACTATTTTGTGTAAATTAATATACTAAAAGGTTGTTATTGACGTTTTTGTTATTGTAGGGTAATTTGTTAATCGTTTAATATATTGATATTTAATTTCTTTCAATATTTACTAAATCGTTTTCGTTAAAAGGAAAATTATTAATATTGAAAAAAAGTTTTTTTATATCAAGTAAAAAATTAAATTTGCTCCTATACAAGTTTATTTACAACTAAAACTAATAAATTATTAAAAACTATTAAATTTTAAAAAAAATGGCAAACGCAAAAAAAGAAAATGGATCTAACGGCGGTGGAATGATGACCGGAATTATTATCGCATCATGTATTGTTGTGGGAATTATAGTGTGGAAATTCATCATGGGTGCTTCTGGAAATTTCCAAAACGCAGCTGCAATGGAAACAGGCGCAGAAGCTGGTGCTCCAGTTGCAGGTAATTATCTAGGAATGGTATACAAAGGAGGTCAAATTGTACCTGTTTTATTAGGATGTTTATTGATGGTAATTGTTTTTTCGTTTGAAAGATTTTTTGTTATTTCTAAAGCTTCTGGTACAGGAAATTTAGATAAATTTATGAGTAGCATTCAAGGAAGTATTGCTCAAGGAAACATGGAAGATGCTATTAATGCTTGTGATAAACAAAAAGGTTCAGTTGCTAACGCAATTAAATCAGCTTTAGTAAAATACCAAGAAGTTAAAAAAGAAGGATTCAATAGTGAAGAAGCATCAGAAATGATTCACAAAGAAATTGAAGAAGCTACTTCTCTTGAAATGCCAATGTTAGAAAAACACATGACTATTCTTTCTACATTAGTTTCTTTAGGAACTCTTGCAGGATTATTAGGAACAGTAACAGGGATGATTAAAGCGTTTGGTGCATTAGCTTCTACAGGAACTCCAGATCAAGCAGCTCTTGCAAATGGTATCTCTGAAGCACTTATCAATACTGCAACAGGAATTTCTACTTCTGCTTTAGCAATTATTATGTACAACCTTTTTACTTCTAAAATTGATACTTTAACGTATTCTATCGATGAAGCAGGTACAGCAATTGTGAATTCTTACAGAAGAATGAGAGGAAGTATAAAATAAATTTTTGAAATGAATAATTTCAAAAAATTAACAAATAGATAAAAATGGCTAAAATAAAAATGTCTAAAAAAGCGGCATCTATTGACATGACAGCAATGTGTGATGTGGCTTTCCTTTTGCTTACGTTCTTCATTTTGACGGCTACAGCAAAGCAGCCAGAGCCATTACCTGTTCAAACTCCAGCTTCAACCGTTCAGACTAAATTACCTGAAATGGGTTTAGTAACGCTAACAGTTGGTAAAAACAGTGAAGGTGAAAGTGTTTTTTTTGGTATGAAAGATAGAGATGTTCGTGCTAAAACCCTTGAACTTATGGGTGAAAAGTATAACGTTATATTTACTCCTAAAGAAATAGAGCAATTTTCTTTAATTGAAGAATTTGGTGTTCCTGTTTCTGGATTAAAACAGTTGATAGCTATGTCAAGTGCTGATAGAGGCAAGGCTGGTGTTCAGCCTGGAATTCCTGCGGATTCATTAAATAATGAATTAAAGGATTGGGTAATGTATGTTAGAAAAGCTAACAATGTAGATTTAGGTAAAGAAAAAGAACTGGACTTTGCAATAAAAGGCGATGCTAAACAACAATATCCACAAATTAGAAAAATTATGGATTTGTTTCAAGATCAAGAAATTAATAATTTTAGTTTAGTTACTGGATTAAGAGCTAAACCTAAAACAAATTAATTTTAATTAACAATTTAAAAGATAAAAAATGGCTGAATTAAATACTGGCGATGGCGGCGGTGGTAAAGGTGGCAAAGTAAGAAGTAAAAAACAAAATTCTAAAGTTGATTTAACCGCAATGGTTGATTTAGCTTTCTTGTTGATTACGTTCTTCATGCTAACAACCTCATTGTCAAAACCACAATCAATGCCTTTGGGTCTTCCAGCAAAAGACAAGCCAAATGATCCTAAACCACCAAAACCTGTTAAAACAGATCAAAGAAGAACTGTAACTATAATTCTTGGTGCTAACGATCAAATTAAATGGTTTCATGGTCTTTTAGATGCACCAGAAGTAGGTGGTGGTCCATCAACTACAGATTATAGTAGTAATGGAATTCGTAAAGAGTTGATGAAAAGGGTGAAATCTATCCCGGAAGTTATGGGTGATAAAGAAAAAGGATTGATTGTTATCATCAAACCTACTAAAAAATCAACTTATAAAAATTTGGTTGATATCTTAGATGAAATGGCAATATGTAAAGTGCCTTCTTACGCAATAGTTAATGATTTTACTCCAGAGGAAAATAAATTAACTGAGGAAATTAACAAATAATACCTTTTAGGTATTTATAAAATACAAAAAGATGAAAATAGACCTATTAGGAAGAAAATGGTTAGACATCGTTTTTGAAGGACGTAACAAAAGTTATGGTGCTTACGAATTGCGCAAGCAAAATTCAAATACTAATTTAAAAGCTCTAGCAATAGGGGCTGTAGTTTTTGCTTTTGCTGTAGCAACTCCAATCATTGCTGATTTTATTAGTAAAGCGACTAGCGGTACTGATGATGGTTTGCACGATAGAATTACAGCTATTAAATTACCTCCCAAAGAAGTAAAACCAAAAGAAGATTTAAAACCACCTCCACCACCAAAACCAAAAGAAGACGTGGTGAAGTTTGTAAAGCCAGTTGTGGCTAAATCGGAAGAAGCTGATCCAGACCCACCAAAGAATGAAGATTTAAAAGATAAAAATCTTGGAAAAGAAGATATTAAAGGTGATAAAGATGCACCTTTAACTGTTGAACCTCCGGGTAGTGGACCACCACAACAAGATGTAGTTGATGATAATAACATTTATAACTCTGCTGGTATTGAGGTTAAACCTGAATATCCTGGTGGATTAGGTAAATTTGGCCTTTTTATAAAAAACAACTATACTCCACCAGATGAGCCTGGATTAAAAGGGCAAGTATTTGTTTCTT